>JAZUPH010000051.1:0-13033 GCA_045605145.1 Oscillospiraceae bacterium
CCTTGATGCCGCGCGTAAAATTCTTGACAGAGACCATTTCGGCCTTGACAAGGTTAAAGAGCGTATTATCGAGTATCTGGCTGTAAAGAAGCTTGCACCGGATATTGCCGCACCCATTCTGTGCTTTGTCGGCCCTCCGGGTGTTGGTAAGACCTCCGTCGCCATGAGCATTGCAAAGGCCACCAACAGAAAGCTTGCCCGCATGTCTCTGGGCGGTGTGCATGATGAGGCTGAGATCCGCGGCCACCGTAAGACCTATGTTGGCTCAATGCCCGGCCGCATTATTCAGGCCATAAATCAGGCACAGAGCAGGAATCCTCTCCTGCTTCTGGACGAGATCGATAAACTGGGCAGCGACTTCCGCGGTGATCCAGCCTCTGCACTGCTTGAGGCGCTGGATCCCGAGCAGAACAGCAGCTTCCGCGACCATTATCTTGAGATACCCTTTGATCTCTCCGGCACTATGTTTATCACAACAGCCAACACCACCTCCACCATTCCACCGGCACTGCTGGACAGAATGGAGGTAATTGAGCTTTCCAGCTATACCGACGAGGAGAAGCTCCAGATCGCTAAGAAGTATCTTGTGCCCAAACAGCGCAAAAAGCACGGACTAGATGCCAAGATGCTGAAAATCGCACAGGACGCCATCCGTGAGATGATTGCCGGTTATACAAGAGAGTCTGGCGTGCGCCAGCTTGAGCGTGAAATCGGCTCCGTCTGCCGCAAGGCGGCAACCAAGGTCGCCTCCGGTGAGGCTGAGGTCGTGCGTGTTACGGCAGCCAATCTTGTGAAGATTCTCGGCACCCGTAAGTATAAGCCGGAAAATTACTCTGCCAATGGCGCTGTCGGTATCGTCAACGGCCTTGCCTGGACAAGTGTCGGCGGTCAGGTGCTTGAGGTTGAGGCCGGCGTGCTTGAGGGCACCGGCAAGGTTGAGCTTACCGGCAACCTTGGCAATGTGATGAAAGAGTCAGCTCATGCTGCAATCTCCTACATCCGCAGCCGTGCCAGACAGCTTGGTATTGCGCCGGATTTCTACAAGACTAAGGACATTCACCTGCATTTTCCTGAAGGTGCCGTGCCCAAAGACGGTCCCTCCGCCGGTATCACCATTACCATTGCGGTCATTTCCGCCCTTACCGGAATCCCTGTTCGCGCAGGTATTGCCATGACCGGTGAGGTTACGCTTACCGGGCGCGTACTTGCCATCGGTGGTCTTAAGGAAAAGACCATGGCCGCCCTGCGTTCCGGGCTGCATACTGTTATAATCCCCGCTGAGAATGAGGGTGACCTTGACGATATCGACCAGAGCGTACGCCGTGCATTGAACTTCGTCCTTGTGGACAATGTTGACAGCGCGCTGACCACCGCGCTGGAAATCAATGAGCTACCTGTACGCACCGCAGAAAGAGAAGAAACAGGGGACAGACCCATTGTCCCCGCGACCATTAGTCAGTAACGTGAATTACAACAAAGTTGAGTTTGTTAAATCAGCCGCGGATGCTCGTGGGTTTATAAATGACGGCCTGCCGCAGATCGCATTTGCCGGTAAGTCCAACGCTGGTAAATCCTCGGTCATAAACCGCGTGCTCAACCGTAAGGGTTTTGCCCGTGTCAGTGCGACACCGGGCAAGACAGCCCATGTTAATTATTTCGCCATAGAGAAGAAGGTCTATTTTGCCGACCTTCCCGGCTATGGCTTTGCCAAGGTGCCCGACAGTGAAAAGCGCCGCTGGGCCAAGTTGATGGAGGCGTACTTTGCTGCCGGACATATCACATACGGTGTCCTGGTTGTGGACATCCGCCGCTCAGCCAGTGAGGATGACCGTACCATGGTGCGCTGGTTTGAGAATGCCGGCTGCCCCTACATCGTGCTTGCCAATAAATGCGATAAGCTATCACCCACTGCTGGCAACAAAAGGGTTGAAGAGCTCCGGGCTGAGCTTGGCTGCTCTGAGGGTACCCAGATCATTCGTTTCTCTGCCGAAAAGGGTGAGGGTCGCGACAAACTGATTGCCGAAATTGAGGCGAGCGTAAGCTAATGGCAGAGGTGTTTCGTAATCTGGATTGGTCGGTACTGACAGATATGCTTCTGTCTGTGCTTCCGGCCGTCATCTGCATAACCCTGCATGAGCTGTCCCACGGCCTTGCGGCCTACGCAATGGGTGATCCCACGGCCAAGAGGGCGGGGCGCCTTACGCTAAACCCCTTAAAATCGTTGGATGTCATGGGCCTTCTTATGCTGATGGTTTTCCGTTTCGGCTGGGCAAAACCTGTGCCTGTGAACCCCAGATACGCCCAAAATCCCCGCCGCTTCATGGCGCTCACGGCTTTGGCGGGCCCTTTGTGCAATATACTTATCACCTGCGTATTTCTGTTCCTGTACGGTATACTGTTTAAGTCTTTATACTACAGTGCAGTGGGCACCTATGTGCTGCAGATGATATACATAACCGCGTATATGAGCGTTGGCTACGCTGTGTTCAATCTCATTCCCGTGCCGCCGCTTGACGGTTCAAAGGTCCTGTTTTCGTTTCTGCCCGCCCGCATTTATGCTAAGGTGCTCAGGTATGAGCGCTATGGCATGATCGCACTTGTGGTGCTGTCATTTGCGGGGCTTCTTTCCGGGCCTGTGTCTGCCCTGAGGCAAAGTGTGTTTGATTTCCTTTTTCCCATTGCTGAGTTTGCATTTGACCTGATTTAAGGTGCTTTATGGAAGATTTGACTTTTAAGCTGGACGGTATCCCTGGTACGAGGGGCAGTACCATCGATTTCGAGGGCCCGCTTACCCTGATACTCCAGCTTCTGAGTAAAAACAGAATAGAAATCAAGGACGTCAGTATATCGCAGATACTGGATCAGTACATGGCCTGGCTTGCCCAAATGAAGGCCATGGACCTTGAGATTGCCACGGAATTTGTGACTATGGCGTCCCATTTGGTTTATATAAAGGCCCGCTCTCTGCTTAACGACGACGAAGCGATCCAGGAGATGGAAGAGTTGGTCTCATCCCTTGAGCTTCTTAAGGCCCGCGAACAGTGGGAAAGCCTTAAGGATATTACCGCCGTCCTCAGTGAAATGTATCGTGAGGGGAGCGGTCAGCTGCCTAAACCCCGTTCGCCGCTGCCGGATGTGCCTTTTAAGAATGAGCCGGAGGAGCCGGAATCTCTGATGGCGGCACTTCTTAGTGTATTCCGGCTGAGCGAGAGTGATGAACGCCGCCTGACGGCAAAGCCTGTCCCGATGCCTGTTAAGATCAGCTATTCTGTGGACGCGGCATCCGGCCACATACTGCAGCTTATGCGAGATAAGGGCAGTGTAAGTGCCTCAGAGCTTTTCAGCCTTGCCGGTAGCCGCTCAGAAGTTGTGGCTATGTTTCTTGCCGTACTTGATCTTGCTTCTGCCGGCCGTCTTTCAATAAACGGCACGGGAGAGGAGCTTAGTTTTTCACCCGTAACCGCCAACCCTACGGAGGCCGATAATGAATCTGCGTGAACTTGAAAATTCAATAGAGGCTATCGTATTTGCTTCCGGTGATCCCATATCCGTGGACCGTGTGGCGGGTATACTTGCGGTTGAAAAGACCGTTGTGTATGACCTTGCCGAGAAGCTGTCCACCCGCTACCGCAGCTCTGACTGCGGATTGCGCTTTCTTCTGCTTGACGATATGATGCAGATGACAATACAGCCCCGCTATGCCGATGCGGTGCGTATGTCACTTGAGTCACGCAAACCATCCCAGCTTTCTCAGCCCTCACTTGAGGTGCTGGCTATCGTTGCCTATTACCAGCCTGTGACCCGCTCTTTTATTGAGCAGCTCAGAGGTGTTGACTCCGCTTATACCGTGTCCCTTCTGCAGGAGAGGGATCTTATCGAGCAGTGCGGCAGACTTGATGCGCCCGGCCGCCCGATGCAGTTTAAGACAACAACCATATTCCTGCGCACATTCGGCATCACTTCACTGGATCAGCTGCCTGAGGTGCCGGAGCTGCAGCCGCTGAATGATCCCGCCCTCACAATCGGGGAGGGACAGGCATGACGGCATGGGTTATAGTGATCGGCATTCTGCTGGTCATAAATCTCATACGTTTCGGCGTCCGTGTTGAGTATTCGGCTGACGGCCTTGCACTGGACATCGTTGTGGCTGGGCATCGCATCCGTATTCTCCCATCGACCCCAAAAACGCCGGAGGAAATCAAGGCGGCGGATGAGAAAAAGGCCCGGGACAAAGCCAGAAAGGCGGAGAAAAAAGCCGCGAAAGAGGCTGCAAAAGCCGCCCGGGAAGAAAAAGAGCGTCAGAAACGCCTTAAATCCGGTGAGCCTGAGCCCGAGGAAGAGGAAGAGTCAAAAAAGAAGGGCGGCGCTTTGGATCTTGTTTTGGCCGCTGTACCCCCTGTGTTTGACGCGATCGGGACCTTCGTCCGCCACATCCATATTGATGATCTGGCTGTGTACTACACCTCGGCCGGCGATGATCCCTTTGACACGGTCATGAATTTTGGATATGTTTCCGCCGGTATGGGCGTTCTGACCCCAATACTGAATGGACTTAAGGTGAAAAACAGGGATCTGCGCTGTGATGTGGATTTCAGCCTTGATAAACCTGTTATCTATATCAGAGCTGCTCTGAACATTGCAGTATGGGAAATCCTTTATGTGGTGTTCCGGCTCGTTGCAAAATTCCTGTCCCGATATATTAAACGAACAATGAACAGCCGACGCAGGGCGGCGGAAAGGACATAACTATGGAAAATACCCATGTTTCAGATCTTATCAATCAGGCCGTTGGTAAGCTGCGAGAAATGATCGACACCAATGTGATGATCGGTCAGACCATCACAACAGAGGACGGCGTGACACTCATTCCCGTGTCCAATGTCAGCATCGGTTTTGCGTCCGGCGGTTCCGACTTCCAGGCAAAGCAGGCGGGTAAGGATGCGCCCTTCGGCGGCGGCGCAGGTGCAGCTGTCAAGGTTACTCCTGCCGCGTTTATTGTTGTGAAGGACGGCAATACCCGCGTCCTCAGCCTTAACGGTGAAGTCAAGACCATGGACAAGCTCATTGATGCCGCACCCGGACTTATCGACAAGGTCGTTGAAGCCAGCGGCAAGATGAAGAAAAAGGACTAAAACGGCGCAGCCGAGTAATGCATATTTGATTTTGGGAAAGGCAGAATAGGTATCACTGATTTTAGGGAGGTGTTTATATGCTTATTTCCCGACTTGCCGCAATGCTCACCGCGGGCTGTATGGCGCTTTCGGCCGTACCCGCATCAAATGAGCCTGCGCCCGGCATTTCCGCCGCGTCCTGCATCCTGCAGGAGTCTGAGACAGGCACGGTCTTGTTCCAGTACAACGCCCAGAGCGCAATGCCCTCAGCCAGTACTGTGAAGATACTAACAGCTCTTGTTGTGCTTGAAAACTGCGACCCGGATGAGACGGTTACAGTAAAGCCGGAGTATACTGGGATTGAGGGCTCGTCCGCTTACCTTAAGGCGGGGGAGAAGCTCGCCGTGCGCGACCTGCTGGCGGGACTATTGCTGGCATCGGGTAACGATGCGGCGGTTGCCTTGGCCTGCCATACAAGCGGGAGTGTTGAGAGTTTTGCCAAGCTAATGAATGAGACGGCGCAGCGCGTCGGTGCAACGCACAGTTGTTTTGTGGATCCAAACGGCCTTGACGATGTCAACCAGTTTACTACGGCAGGCGATCTTGCTGCCATTACCCGTGCCGCACTGGAGCATGATGAGTTTTCCATACTTGTGGCTCTGAGGCGATACACCTGTGACGGTCATGTGTTCAGCAATCACAATAAGCTGCTGTCCGGTTGTGAGGGCGCGGCGGGGGTGAAAACCGGATATACCAAGGCTGCGGGCCGCGCACTTGTGTCCCTTATCAGGCGTAATGATATGGACCTTATCTGCGTCACATTGAACGCGCCGGATGATTGGAGTGACCATAAGTCACTGGCTGACTGGGCTGAGCGCAATTTTGAAAAATGCACCGTCTGCCACGAGGGAGAGATATTTGCCCAGATACCCGTGATTACCGGGACGGAGGATACCGTTGGCGCAATACCGTCTGATACCCTGGTGAAAATCGTGCCTAAAGGCCACGGTTACGATACACACATTCTCCTGCCGCGCTTTGTATATGCGCCTGTAGAGCGGGGGGATGTTGTGGGCAGTATTGAATATCCCGGCGGTACCATCGATCTTATTGCACTGACCGATGCTCCGCTGGATGAAAGCCAGAAGATTAAACAAAACAGACTTTGGCAGGAGATTAGGCGCTTATTTACGCGCTGAGAACAGGGAAATGACCGAGAAACTGCAGAAAATTATTGCGGCTTCGGGATTAATGTCCCGCCGCAAAGCAGAAGAGCTAATAAAAGCCGGCCGCGTTGCCGTGAATGGCACAACTGCCGTGCCCGGCGACCGCGCCGACAGCGAAACTGACCGGATAGAGATTGACGGTCAGCTACTTGGTGCGCAGTCAGCGGCGGTGTACCTGCTGCTTAATAAGCCGCGGGGTGTTGTCACAAGCATGCACGACGAGAAGGGGAGACCTGACCTGCGCCGGTATCTCGATGCTGTGCCCACCCGTGTTTTCCCGGTTGGCCGTCTTGATATGGACAGTGACGGACTTCTGCTTCTGACAAATGACGGGGACTTCGCCAATAAGGTGTCGCACCCGTCCCATATGATAACCAAGGCATACCTTGTTCGCGTCAAGGGCTTTGATGATTCGACAATTTCTGCTCTTTCCGGTGATATAATGCTTGATGGTGATGCTGTTTGCGCCGACTATGTGCATCTTGTTAAAGATGACGGCAGTTCGGCACAGTTGCTTGTTGGCATACATCAGGGGAAAAACCGACAGGTCCGCCGAATGTGTGCCGCCTGCGGACTTGATGTGCTACGCCTTACGCGCATTGCTGAGGGTGCCCTTAAGCTGGGTGATCTTAGACAGGGCAGTATCAGATATATAGATGCAAACACAGCCCGGCTGGTGTTTTCACCCTTGCCGGCCGGTGAACTGATAATTAATGGGGGTAAGTAATATGGATAAAGATGTCCTTTCTGCAATAAGCTCCTCCTCCGTCCGTTTTTCCAAAGGACAGCGGAACATTGCCGACTACATACTTCGCAACTATGACAAGGCCGCGTTTATGACTGCCAGCAAGCTGGGTAATGCAGTCGGAGTCAGCGAGTCCACTGTCGTCCGCTTTGCTGCCGACCTTGGCTATGAGGGCTACCCCGAAATGCGCAAGGCCCTGCAGGAGATGGTTAAGAACCGCCTTACCAGTGTCCAGCGCATCGAAGCAGCTAAGAATATGCTGGATCACGGCGATATAGTGACCTCCATACACAACTCTGATCTGGCCAAATTGCGTGCTACTTACGAAGAGCTTGATCGAGCAGAGTTTGATAAAGCAGTTGATGCCATCGTAAAGGCAGAACATATTTACATTATGGGAATGCGCTCAGCCTCGCACCTTGCGGGATTTATGGGTTTCTACCTCAATATGCTTTTTCCTCATGTTAAAGTGGTGGCGGAGAGTGCTGTCAGCGACATATTTGAGCAGTTCCTGCGCGTTAAAGAGGGTGACGTATTTATCGGCATCAGCTTCCCGCGCTATTCCCGGCGTACCATCCGCGCCATGACCTACGCCCGCGACAGAGGCGCCACGGTCATCGGCCTTACCGATGCTGAAACATCCCTCATTGCCAGCCTTGCTGACATTAAGCTCTATGCAAAAAGTGAGATGTATTCCTTCCTTGACTCTCTCGTTGGGCCACTGAGCCTTATTAACGCCCTTATAGTCAGCTGTGCCGAAGCTGCCAAGGGTGATCTGCTGCGCGACTTTGAGCAGCTTGAGAAGATCTGGGACGAGTATAATGTCTATGAAAAAACTGAAAACTGATGTAGTTGTCATCGGCGGCGGTGCGGCGGGATTAATGGCCGCTGCGGCTGCGGCGTCAAATGGTGCCAAAGTTATCGTGGTGGAGCGAAACAAGTTTGTTGCCCGTAAACTTGGCATTACCGGCAAGGGCCGCTGCAATGTGACAAACCACTGCACAGCCAAAGAGGTGATGGCCAATGTCACCACTAATCCCAGATTTCTTCTTCGCTGCCTGAATGCCTTTGGCCCTGCGGATACAATGGCCTATTTTGAACAGCTTGGCGTACCCCTTAAGACCGAGCGCGGCAAACGCGTTTTTCCTCAGTCCGACAGGGCTGCGGATATCGTAAACGCCCTGCGCCGCGCCTGTATGGATGCGGGTGTGCGTATACACACCGGCCGTGTGACGGCACTTAACATTGTTGAGGGCACTGTTATCGGCGTTGAAGCCGAGGATACTTCCATTGACTGCCGGGCGGCAATTATCTGCACCGGCGGATTATCCTATCCCGTTACCGGATCCACTGGTGACGGATATACCCTTGCGCGCAGTGCCGGGCATACCGTTACTGATTGCTGTGCGTCCCTCGTACCACTTGAGAGCGATGACCCCGTCTGTCACGATCTTACCGGGCTTTCCCTGCGCAATGTGACCCTTACCATTACTGATGATAATGGACGCAAGCTGTTTAATGAGCTGGGTGAGATGCTTTTTACCCATTTTGGTCTGAGCGGGCCACTGGTCCTGTCCGCCAGCGCGCATATGCGCAACTACGGTGAGAATAGCTTTACGGCACACATCGACCTCAAACCCGGCCTCAGCCATGAAATGCTCGATGCCCGCATACTCAGGGACTTTGCCAAGTTTAACGGGAAAGAGCTTTCAAACGGTCTTACAGAGCTTCTCCATAAGCGAGCCATACCATATGTCCTTAAAAAGGCGGGGGTGGATGGCAGTGTCAAGGTTGCCGAGGTGACCAAGAAGATGCGCCGCGCCATAGTGGAGACCATAAAAGATTTTTCCATTGCCATTACCGGACCGCGCCCCATTGCCGAGGCAATAATTACCTCCGGTGGTGTTGAGGTTAAGGAAATTTCTCCTGCGACCATGCAGTCTAAGCTGACCGGCGGCCTGTTCTTTGCCGGAGAGGTAATTGATGTTGACGCCTATACCGGCGGCTATAATCTGCAGATCGCATGGTCCACCGGCCGCTGCGCCGGCATAAACGCAGCTAAGTTCGTACTGGAAGAGGTTAGTGAATAATGAGTGTCAATATTGCTATAGACGGCCCCTCAGGCGCCGGAAAAAGTACCCTTTCAAAGGCGCTTGCAGCCCGATTGGGGTATATCTATGTTGATACAGGCGCAATCTACCGCTGTGTTGGACTTTATGTCCTTGACAATGGCATCGATGTTGACGATGCCGAAGCGGTTTCCGCCTGCCTTGAGGATATCAATATTGCTGTGGAGTATGTTGACGGGACCCAGCGCATGATACTCAACGGCATTGATGTGTCTGAGCGGATCCGGCTGCCTCAGGTGTCTACTTACGCCTCCAAGGTGTCTGCCATTGGTACCGTGCGCAGCTTCCTGCTTGGCATGCAGCGCCGTTTTGCCGCAGAGTATAACTGCATTATGGACGGCCGCGACATCGGTACCGTAGTGCTGCCCGATGCGCAGGTGAAGATTTTCCTGAGCGCATCAAGCCAAGTGCGCGCCCGCCGCCGCCATCTTGAGCTTGTAGCCAAGGGTAGCAAAGTGACTTATGAAGAAGTTCTGCGCGATATGATCGAGCGGGACACGAGGGACAGCAGCAGGGCGCAGGCTCCGTTGAAGGCTGCCGATGACGCCATACTTGTAGATACCTCTGATATTGATTTTGACGCTAGCCTTGAGCTTCTTCTGGGCATAATCCGCGAAAGGCTCGCCTGAGATGCGCCAGGTAATCACTGCCAAAACGGCAGGCTTCTGCTACGGTGTAAAACGCGCCATTGAGATGGCTATGAGCGCCGGTGAAGAGTGCGACCGCGTTTATACTCTGGGCCCTCTTATCCATAATGACGACGCTGTTAAAGAGCTTGAGCATCGTGGAGTGCGCTGTATTTCTTCGGCTGATGAGGCCAATTCCGGCGACACGGTCATTATCCGCAGCCACGGGGTAGCACCGGAGATTTATGATAGACTCAGCCGCGCCGGGGCAAATATTATTGATGCGACCTGTCCTTCTGTCGCAAGGGTGCACGATATTGCCCGCCGCGAATCGGAGGAGGGGCGACTCGTTGTAATTATCGGTGACCCCAATCATGCTGAGGTTGTGGCCACCGCAGGCTGGTGCAGCAACAGTCTGGTGTTTCGGGCGGCCGAAGAAATAGAACATTTCATCGAAAATTATCCTGATTTTGCCCAAAAATCCATCAGCATTATAGCCCAAACCACTGCTGAACGCAGAAATTTTGAAAATTGCATAAAAATTTTAAAAAACAGATGTACAAATGCAAAAATATTTGATACAATATGCAGTGCGACAAATAGGCGACAGGATGAGGCACGCAATCTTGCATCTGAATGTGACGGAATGATCGTCATCGGCGGGCACCACAGTGCCAACAGCCGCCACCTGGCCCAGATCTGCAGTCAGGTCTGCAGCAATGTCGCTTTTATAGAGAATGCCACCCAGCTCAATTTATCACAATTCAAGGGCTGTTATAAAATAGGCATCACTGCGGGCGCATCAACGCCCGAGTGGATAATAAAGGAGGTCAACCAAACCATGAATGACGAAATCATCGTCAACGAGACTGAGCAGGTCGAAGAGATCCACGAGGAAACCTTCGCTGAGATGCTCGAAAAAACTTTCAAAACGCTCCACACCGGTGGAAAGGTTACAGGTGTTGTAACCGCAATTACTGCTACGGAGGTAACGGTTGATCTTGGCGCCAAGCAGTCCGGTTACATACTGCTTTCCGAACTGACTGACGATCCCACTGTTAAGGTTGAAGACGTCGTCAAAGTCGGCGACGAGATCGAGACTTTCGTTATGCGCGTTAACGATGCAGATGGCACCGTTATGCTCTCCAAGAAGCGTCTTGACGCTGTTAAGGCATGGGACGACATCAACGAGGCCAAGAACAGCAAGGCCGTTCTCGAGGGCAAAGTCGTTGAGAGCAATAAGGGCGGCGTCGTTGTCATGATCAAGGGCATCCGCGTATTCGTTCCCGCTTCCCAGACTGGTCTGCCCAAGGAGACCGAGATGACCACCCTCGTGGGTGAGACCGTCAAGCTGCGCGTGACCGAGGTTAATCAGTCCCGCCGCCGCGTTGTCGGCTCCATCCGTGCTGTCCAGTATGAAGAGCGCAAGGCTAAGGCAGCCGCCATCTGGGACACCATCGAGGAAGGCAAGCATTACACCGGCACCGTTAAGTCCATGACCAGCTATGGCGCATTTGTCGACATCGGCGGCATCGATGGCATGGTCCATGTCTCTGAGCTGAGCTGGAACAGAATCCATCAGCCCTCTGACGTCCTCACCATCGGTCAGGAAGTTGATGTTTATGTCATCTCCTTCGACGCTGAAAAGAGAAAGATCTCTCTCGGCTACCGCACCATGCAGGACAACCCCTGGGTCAAGTTCACCACCAACTATGCTGTTGGTGAAGAGGTTGAGGTTAAGATCGTTAAGCTCATGACCTTCGGCGCATTCGCCCAGATCATTCCCGGCGTTGACGGCCTGATCCACATCTCCCAGATCGCTGATCGTCGTATCGCCAAGACTGAGGACGTTCTCACTGTTGGCCAGACCGTCAATGTCCGTATCACCGACATTGACAACGACAAGAAGAAGGTCAGCCTGAGCATCCGCGCTCTCCTCGCTGCTCCCGCTGCTGAGGAAGCCCCCGTTGCTGAGGATGAGAACGATGGCGACGCTCTCGTCTATGACACCGATCATCCAACTGAGGTTGAGTAATTGAAAAGCTAAACCCCATCGGTTACCCGATGGGGTTTTCTTTTATGCGTGGAGGTATAAAAAACACCGGCAGGAAGTCCTGCCGGTGTTTTTCTAACCTTATTCAACAGGGAAATTCTTCTCGATCATGTCCATGATGCCGTTGAGCCAATCGCCGTCAAACAGCTCAATAAGGCCGGCGTCGCAGGCGGCAGCCAGCTTCGGCTCTATAGGCAGCTTTGCCACATTCTCTACACCGTAGCGCTTTGCAGCTTCTTCAGTCTTGCCCTCACCGAACACGCTGATCTTCCTGCCGCAGTCGGGGCAGGTGATGTAGCTCATGTTCTCAACAAGGCCGAGAACGGGGATGTTCATCAGCTTAGCCATGTTAACAGCCTTCTCAACGATCATGCCCACCAGCTCCTGGGGAGATGTGACAACGATAACGCCGTCAATGGGCAGGGACTGGAACACGGTAAGAGGTACATCGCCGGTTCCGGGAGGCATGTCGATAAACATGTAGTCAACATTGCTCCACACAACATCGGACCAGAACTGCTTGATAACGCCGCCTACAACAGGGCCGCGCCATACGACAGGATCGGTCTTGTTCTCAAGCAGCAGGTTAAGAGACATAACAGGAATACCGGTGGTGGTGATCACGGGGAGGATGCCAAACTCGCTGCCCTCGGCATTGCCCTTAAGGCCGAAGGCCTGGGGGATCGAGGGGCCGGTAATATCGCCGTCCATAATGGCGCTGCGGTAGCCGCGGCGTCTTGCCAGCACTGCCAGCAGGGAGGAGACCATGGATTTGCCCACGCCGCCCTTGCCGCTCATAACGGCGATAACATGTTTAATGTTGTTCATCGGGTTGTTGGCCGCTTTGAAATCCTCAACGCGGCTGCCGCAGTTTGCGCTGCAGGAAGAACAGTCATGACTGCATTCTTCGGCTGCGTAGCTCTCGGTGCGGTCTGCACAATCCTCCATGCAGGAGGAACACTGGTTGTTGCAGCTTTCGTTCATTACGAAAAACACTCCTTAATCTTTAGTGGAATACACGCATCGTGTATATCATTCCCAAACAAAATGATTATACATCAAAATAAAAATCTGTCAACCGGACGCGGCTTCTGTCAAAGCGGTGGTGAACAGCCCGCTCAGATCCCTGTAAATCTCCTCAAG
>JAZUPH010000052.1:0-6130 GCA_045605145.1 Oscillospiraceae bacterium
CCGTTGCCGGTAAGGTTGTCGTCGGTGGTGTTGTCGCCCATAGCATCGTCGATGTCGTCTTCCACATCGCGGATGTCTTCCTCGATGCCGTCCTCAATGTCGCCGATGACGCCGTCTTCGGAGCCGTTGTCGTCCACAACGCCGTCCTCGGCATCGTCAACGCGCTGGTCATTGTCGGTGGCGTTGTCGCGGCAGGCTGTAAAGCACAGCACAAGGCTCAGCGCCAGGAAAAGGTAAAGAATCTTTTTCATAATATCCTCCTGTTGCGGCATGATGTTGCCGCGAAATCGTATCGCGGATATTATTTACCGGGTATATGATTTTAACGGCAGCTGCGGGTGGTAATTTTTTGAATCGACGGCAGTTTTCCGCGCCGGTAAACAGTGGAGAGATAAAAAATAAAAAATCTTTCAAATAAGTCGGGGCGGGTGTTAGAGAGGGCACCCGCCCTTTTGTTATGCTCATATCACCCGACAGGGAGTCGCGGCCCTAAGCCGCAGAAAGGGGAAAAATATGAGAAAAAGGAAAAAAGCACGCATCGACCTGCAGCTTTTTGCCGGGGGCGCAGTTGGCGCTGACCCCTCCGGCGCAGCGGCAGGGGATGCAGGCGGCACGGTCGAAAGCAAGGCAGCCGACGACGGGCTGCAGCGTCTTAGGGAGCTGGGTGTGCCCGAGGACAAGATCGCAAAACGGGCGAAAAAGCAGGGCAGCGGACGGGCAGACAGGGCGCGCCCTGACGCCGGATCCAATACCCTCAGCCGGGACGCCGCCGGCAGGGGCGACACAGCCCCGCAAAATGACGCACCCGCATCCGCGTCCACCCGCCTGACCTGGGAGGAGATTATGGCCGACCCGGAGTACAACAGCAGGATGCAGGAGATCGTGCAGAAGCGGCTAAGACAGCATAAGGGCGGCGAAGCTGCCACCGCCGTCAGCGGCGGCGGCATGGACAGCCCCGCCCAAGGAGCCGCCGATGCAGCCACAGCACCGCAAGAAGCAGCCGCCCCAAATCGGGCCGCGCTGCACAATGCACAGGCGCAGGAGGCCGCCATGCAGCGGCACTTTATCGGTCTGCGGGCACAGGAGCAGACCATGCGCCGGAGCATACCCGGCTTTGACCTTGCTGCAGAGCTGAAAAACCCTGCATTTGCCAGACTTGTGGCTCCCGGAAGTCCGGTCAGCCTTGAGGCCGCCTACTACGCGCTGCACCGTGATGCCCGCTCGAGCGCCGCAGAAAATGCGGCGAGGGCCGCGGTGGAGGATGTGGCCAAGCGCATCCGCGCCGGGCAGAGCCGTCCCAATGAAAACGGCGGTCTGCCTCAGGCGGCATCCATCTCCAAAGTGGACGTGAAGGACAAGGCGTATCGCGACAGCATAAAGCGTCAGATGCGCGAAGCCGCGGCGGGCGGGCGCAAACTGTACCCCGGAGGTACGGCGCCCCTTCGCTGAACACGAAAGGAGATATTTTAATGAAGTTTAGTTTTACCGACACCATGGATCTTTCCATCGACCTTCAGCTTTTTGCCGACGCAGGCACTCTGGTCAGCACCGGCTCCAACTATGTTAACGCCTACAACGGCGCCGTTACCGCCTTTGACAGCAGCAACAGCCTGTCCGGTGAGCTGAAGACCTTCTACGATACCGAGCTTCTGGAGAACGCCCGCGTGGAGATGTTCTACGCCCAGTTCGCCAAGCGCCAGCCCCTGCCCGCCAACCACGGCAAGACCGTGGAGTGGCGCAAGTGGAACACCTTCCAGAAGGCGGCTCAGCTCACCGAGGGCGTCATCCCCACCGGTCAGAAGTTCGGCATGAGCAGCAAGGTGGGCACCATCAACCAGTACGGCACCTACGCCACCATTTCCGACACCCTGGAGCTGCGCGCATATGACGATGTTATTCTCGGCGCAACCGAGGAGATGGGCGCCTCTGCCGGCGAGACTCAGGAAACTCTCATCCGCGACGCACTGCTGGTGAACACCAATGTCATGTACTGCGACAACATCAACCTGGCTACCGGCGCCATCGACAGCACTCCCACCGCGGCAAAAACCGCCGGCGGTGCCGTGGGTATGAAGGCCAACACCACCACCATGTGTCTGCTGACTCCCGATTCCGTGGCAAAGGCCGTCACCATCATGAAGAAGAACCGCGTCCCCACCATCAACGGCAAGTACTACGCAGTCATCCACCCCTCCGTGGCTTACGACCTGCGCAAGTCCGATGTGTGGACCGAGGCACACAAGTACGCCGCCACCGGTGAGATCTTCAACGGTGAGATCGGCGAGCTGCACGGCGTGCGCTTTATCGAGAATGTGTTCGCGCCCGTACTGGGTGTCATCGGCGACTCTGCCGACGGTGACGATGAATATGTCAATGACGACCGCAGCCACACCTACGCCACCTACTTCTTCGGCAAGGATTCCTTCGGCATCATCGACCCCGCAGGCGGCGCCCTTGAGATGATCGTCAAGGACAAGAGCCAGATCGGCGGCCCCCTGAATCAGTTCAGCACCATCGGCTACAAGCTGGAGACCAACGGCGCCACCATCCTGTATCCCGAGCGCGTGCTGCGCGTGATGAGCTGCTCCAGCTACAGCGCCACCGACAGCGTGAACTGATAGCTTGGCTCCAAATGAGGACCACTTCGTTGGGTTCTCACGCGGAACCGGGCGAAGCAGAAGCCTTCCCCTTGAGGGGAAGGTGGCAAAACCGAAGGTTTTGACGGATGAGGTGTACAACACGACAGCGCCCCGGCGCGGGCGATTGGCATGAATCGCCCCGTGGATACGCACCAAAACATCCGCCCCTGCAGCAATCCAGCCAAATTAAACCGCGGGGGCGATTTAATATTGCCCCCGCGCCACCCGGCAATTAAAACCATATGAAAACGGAGGAAACTATGTCCAAAACCAACACCCCCGACAACAGGGTTGAGGTATACATCCCCAAAGGCTACGCCAATGAGGACCCCAACCTTTTCGTAAGCGTAAACGGCGTCAACTATCTGCTGCCCAGGGGCAAGAAGTCCCTTGTCCCCAGTGAGGTGGCGGCAGAAATCAACCGCTCCGTCCAGGCGCAGGATGCCCTTGAAAAGCGCATCGACGAGATGCTGGGCAACTGATGCCTCGTCAGATAAATGCCGCGCCGCTTTCCGACCTGCGGCAGCGGTTTCCGGTGCGGCTTGGTTAAATCCGTCCGCACCGGCACCGGGCGGCGCGGCGAAGATGAAAAGGAGGAAGAACAATGACCATACTCCAGGCTATCACTATGATCGACCGCCTGCGGCCCAATCAGTACTCCGCGGCGGAGAAGATCGGCTGGCTCAGCCGCCTTGACGGCAAGCTGTATAACGAGGTCATCCTCACCCACTGCGGTGAGCACGACGACTTTACGGGCTACACGGCCGAGACCGATACCGACACCGAGCTGCTGGTCCCCGCGCCCTATGATGAGGATATTTACATCCATTATCTCGAGGCGCGTATCGATCAGGCCAACGGCGAGACGGCAAAGTATAACCAGAGCATCAGCCTGTACAACAACGCCTGCCTGACATGGATGCAGTGGTACAACAGGAACAACGCACCCACAGGCGGCAGAAAGTTCAAGTGGTGAGAGTATGCCCTTCTATCCCACGGTAAGACAGACCGCCACCACACGCAGGGTGACGGACACCTTTCTGGGCTACGATCACCGCCCGAAAATAAAAGACGGTGAGTGGTACGACATGACCAATCTCACCGCTTCCCGCTATCCCCTTATGTCCAGCCGCGATCCCCGTGGCACGGCGGCACAGCTGAGTAATCCACTGGGCCTGTGCGCCAAGGACGCCCTTGCCTGGGTGGACGGCGGTACACTGTACTATAACGGCATTGCCACGGGGCTGAACAACCTGTCGGTACCCATTATTAGCCGCAGTAATGAGGCGCCCGCCATCCCCGCAGATGGGGAATACTGGTACAACAGCACCGCCGGCGAGACAAAGATATATCGCGGCGGCGTGTGGCAAAGCTGCCCATACCCGGCAAAGCAGCTGGTGGGCATGGGCGCGTATCTGTGTGTGTTCCCCGACAAGGTTTACATAAACACTGCGGATCTCACGGATTACGGCAGTATGGAGGCGCGTTTCACCGCCGCCGGGGTCACGGCCCAGGTGTCCACCGCCACAGGCGAGGCCATTGACCTGAGCGGCGCGGCGGTGCAGAATGCCCAGCCGGAGGATCCAGCCAACGGCGACTGGTGGATAGATACCTCCGCCGGGACCCACAGCCTCAACCAGTACTCCGCAGCAAGCGGGACATGGGTACAGGTCCCCACGGTGTACACCGCACTGCGGGCCGAAGGCATTGGCGCAAACTTTGCCCAATATGACGGCGTGACCCTCTCCGGCTGTGAGTACACAGACGGCGGCGAAGTGCTGGCGGCGCAGGCGGAGGCACTTAACGGCTCACAGATCATATACGACCGGGGCGACGACTACATCGTAATCGCGGGGCTTCTTGACCGGGGCATTACCCTCAGCTCCGTCACCGTTGAGCGGACGGTACCACAGATGGACTACGTCTGCCAGTGCGGCAACCGTCTTTGGGGCTGCTACTACGGCATGAAAGACGGCGCGGCGGTGAACGAGCTGTACTGCTGCGCCCTGGGCGACTTCAAAAACTGGCAGCGCTACATGGGCATCTCCACCGACTCATGGGCGGCGGGCGTGGGCAGTGACGGCCCCTGGACGGGTGCGGTGAACTATCTGGGCAGCCCCGTCTTTTTTAAAGAAGATCACATACACACCGTCAGCATATCCGCAGCCGGCGCCCATCAGGTGGACGAACTGGCGGCACGGGGCGTGCAGAAAGGCTCCCACCGCTCACTGGCGGTGGCGGGTGAGACGCTGTACTACCTGTCGCGCAGCGGCGTATGCGCCTATCAGGGCGGACTGCCCGTGGATGTGAGCGCCGATTTCGGCGGTCTGAGCTACCGCGAGGGCAGCGCCGGCGCCATCGGCGGCAAATACTACATCTCCATGCGTAGTGATGACGGCTGGAATCTGTTCGCGCTGGACAGCGCCCTCGGCCTGTGGCACAGGGAGGACGGGCTGCATGCCATATCCTTCGCCGCAGCAGACAACGACCTTATGTGTCTGGACGCACGAAGCGGCGCGGTGCTGTCCCTGCTGGGCAGCCACGGCAGCCCGGAGGGGGCCGTGCAGTGGGAGGCGGTCAGCGGCATCATGTATTACGACGACCCCGACCACAAGTATGTGAGCCGCTACAACCTGCGCCTTGGCATGGGCGAAGGGGCAAGCATGAATGTGTACATCCGCTACGATTCCCAGGGCGATTGGGAGGACGGCGGCTCCGTCATCCTCAGCGGGACGGGTACGGTGACCCTGCCCATCAGACCCCGCCGCTGCGACCATCTGCAGATAAAGCTGGCGGGCAACGGGCCGGTAATGCTGTACAGCATTGCCCGCATCTATGAATCGGGGAGTGATGTGGGATGACCAGGATACAGACCCCGCCCATCCTTTCGGGCAGTCAGGCGCAGCAGCTTGTTACCCTGCACCGCTATCTGTTCACCATGAGCCGTCAGCTTGAGCAGGCGCTCAGCAGCCTTGACGAAACAAATTTCACCCCCGGTAGTCAGGCGCAGATGCTTCTGTCAGGCGGCGCGGCACAGCAGATGGAGGAGAGCATAGAAAAGCAGGCGGGTACGCTCCGCTCGCTTATCGTCAAATCGGCCGATACGGTACGCGCAGAAATGGACGCGATCAGCGCACGGCTCCGCTCCGGCTTTGTGTCCGTATCCGACTACGGCAGCTTCACCCAGAGCATTACAAACAGCCTTGACGCCACGGCGGAGCGGCTGGATCTGGAATACGACTATCGGACGGCGCTGGAGACCGCGGTGGACGCCGCAGCCGCCGAATTTGATCGATACGTCACCGAAACCAACGGCTGTATCCGCTTCGGCATTGTGGATTGGGACGGGAATACGCCCGTATTCGGCGTTGCCGTGGGGCAGGGCATCACCGCCACCACCGTCACGGTGGACGGCAAAGAGTGGGCGCAGATAGACAACAACCAGTTCCTGTCCGTGTTCACCGCCCAGCGGCTCAGCTTCCGGCAGAACG
>JAZUPH010000053.1:0-23172 GCA_045605145.1 Oscillospiraceae bacterium
CAGGACGGAGAAGGAAAGGAAGTTATCTATTACACCGGAAGCCTGGATTCTCTGGAACGGAAGACCGCTCCCGAGGATTTGGACTACTACGGACGGCTGTTTGATGCCTGCGCTCTGGAGTTTTCTGCCCGCATGGAGCTGCCCAACCTGTTCAGCATCTATGGGGAAATGAATCCTCTGGCAGAAGAAGACGAAGAAGCTTATTTCTCCCTGATGGACGAATTGGAAGGACAAAGCCAGGTGAAGCTTTTGGGCCATTCCGATAATATGCAAGGCTCTATGGAAAACGAGTGCGAGTATATTGCCCACGGCTTTTCTACCTGCTCTCCGGATGAATATGATGATGCCCGCGCCATGGGACTGGATGAACAAAGTCTGCGCTGGAAGCTTCTTTTGCAATTGGACAGCAACGAGGATGCCCGGATGATGTGGGATGATTGCGGATTGCTTTATTTGTGGATCACAGAGGAAGACTTAAAAAATCAAAACTTTGACCATACCTGGCTGATTTTGCAGTGCGGGTAAGGAAGCAACTGTATAGAAGGCCCCCTGATCTTCCGTTTTTTAGGAAAATCAGGGGTTTTCTTGGTTTTATCCAGTCTTTCCTTGCCAAAAGGGGCAAAAAAAGAGACAGCCTTTTGAGCTGTCTCTTGGTGCGCGAGGCGGGACTTGAACCCGCACGCCCGGAATGAGCACTAGAACCTGAATCTAGCGAGTCTGCCAATTCCACCACTCGCGCATATGAACTTTCGCGTCACTAATAATAGCACTGCTTTACAAAACTGTCAAGTGACTTTTATCTTTTGACGGAAGTTTTTTGATTAGGAAAAGCGCCGCCGTACAGACGGCGCATAATTTCCAATCGATGCAGATTACTGAATACCGAACTTCTTGTTGAATTTCTCAACACGGCCGCTGGTATCGACGAGCTTCTGCTTGCCGGTATAGAAGGGGTGACACTTGGAGCAGATCTCAACCTTAATGTCCTTCTTCGTGCTTCCCGTCTCATAAACCGCGCCACAGGCACACCTGATGGTAGTCTGCTTGTAATCGGGGTGTATCCCTGTCCTCATTATGCTCACCTCTCTTAGTTTCCTCGCGTAACACGCAGGAGCTATTATAACACCAACAATTTCTATTTGCAACAGTTTTTTTGAGAATTTCTATAAAATTTTTCTCTTGAATCACTGCATTTTAACCAAAAACTTCAGCGCAAATACACTGCAATGCCCGGTCGGGTAAAGTACAGGATCTCCTGCGCCACAGACTTTGAGGTGATGCTCTCCATGGCCAGGGCGTAGGCATCAAGCTGGCCGCGATACTCCTCAGCACGCTGGAGAACAGTGGTCTCATCCACGGCATCGGTCTTGAAATCGATGATGATGAGCTTGTCATCCCGCTCAATACAGCAGTCAACCACGCCCTGCATCAGCACCTGATCGTCGCCCGCACCGGGGAAGAAGGCGGACGCTGGCAGGAGAACTGAAAACTTGAACTCACGCATTATGTTGGGCGCGCTCAGTACCATGCGCCCCTCCGGTGAGGTAAAAAAGCGGGTGACGGAGGGGAGATCCACCGTATCCGCCTGCTCCCGGCTGAGGCGGCCCTCGGCGACAAGGCGGTTAAGCTCACACAGGGCCCCATCCGTATCGGCACAGCGCTTCCAATCCGCGTACTGCATGAAGCTGTGCAGGGCGGTACCCCGTTGGGCGGCGGTCATGGGCGCAGAGGCGGCAAAATCCGGTCTGCGGATCTCCACCAGACCACGGCGGCGCGCACCCGCAAGTTTGGGGGCCTCGCCGGCCTCAAGGGCGGCCTCTTCATCGGTTACGCGGCCCTTAAGCTCAGTGGGCGCCAGCTTGGAAGGCAGATCCTCAACATTTGCGTGGGGGTAGCGGAAGGCGATGCGCCGGGCGATCTCCTGCGTAAGCTCGGGCGCTGGAGCAGTGGTCTGCGCTTTTTCCACTTCGGTGGCAATTTCAGCCTTTAGTGTCCGGGCGCTGAGCTTTTCAACACGACAGATCCACGCAGGCTTTTCGCCGCGCCCGTGTGCATCGTACATCAGCACCGCGGGAACGACCCAATCGGCAAAGCCGGAGGCGCTGCGCAGCACACCCGGGTCAAGAGGCAAACTGTCGGAGGCGGCGGTAAACTTGTCAATGACCTTGTCGGCATCGGGATAGGCCGCGCTCATAATCAGCTTCTCCTGGGCGCGGGTCATACCCACATACAGCACGCGCATCTCCTCTGACAGGGATTCCGTCCTTATCCTGCCGGCAGCGGCGCGGTGTGCAACGGTGTCGTAGCGGATGCGGCGGACACTGTCGGTGACGCGGGTACCGGGCCCAAGGTCGCGGTGGAGCAGCATGTCCTTTTTGGTGTCTGCCATGTTGAAGCGGTGGGTCAGATCCGGCATGAACACGATGGGGAACTCAAGCCCCTTGGATTTGTGGATGCTCATAATGCGCACGGCATCCTCGCCGTCTCCGCCCTCGGGGGCGGGCAGTTCCTCTCCCCGCTCCATCAGCTCACGCAGGTTGGTGACGAACTGGAACAGGCCCTTGAAGCCGCTCTGCTCAAAGCGCCGGGCGTAGTCGAACAGCAGCATGAGATTGCGCCGCCGCTCCTCACCGCCGGGCATGGCACCGTATATGCCCATGGCATCGGTCAGATTATAAATGTGCCATATCAGCCGATCGGCGCTCAGCTCCGGCGCGGTGATGCGCAGCTTATCAAGCTGAGTCACAAAGGCGCGGCATTTATCGCTCTCCCCTGCCGCGTTCACCAGCGCGGCATAGAAGTCGCTGCCGCCGCAAAGACGCACATCAGCCAGTTCGTCCGGTGTGAAGCCATAGACCGGGCTGCGCAGGACGGAGATCAGGGGTATATCCTGCCGGGGGTTGTCGATTACCGTGAGATACGACAGCATAAACGACACCTCAGGCGCGCGGAAGAAGGACTCCGCCTTGCCGGAGGCAACGGGTATGCCGTGGGCCGCCAGCGCCGCGGTATAGATGGCACCGCGGCCGGAAAGAGAACGCAGCAGCAGGGCAAAATCGCTCCATCGGGCAGGGCGCGTACCCTCACCCTCGCGCACGCGGTAGTCCGCCTTAAGGCGGAGCATACGGCGGGCGACCCAATCGGCCTCTGCCGCGATTTTATTGGGTGCGGCCTCGTCATCAGCATCATCGTCCTCGCCGCTAAGGTCGAGGATGTTCAGCTCAACACAGGTCTCGTCCGAGGGCGGATACTTGGCACCGGGGTAAAGATACTCCGCAGGAGTGTAGTCCATTTCGCCCAATCCGGTTGACATAATGTTTGAAAACAGGTAGTTTGCCGCTTCCAGAACACCCTCACGGGAGCGGAAGTTGCGGCTGAGGATGACCTTGCGCGGCTGCCCGTCGGCGGCGTCCTCCGCCATGGGGTAGGCGTTATATTTCTCTAAGAAGATGGTTGGATCGGCAAGGCGGAAGCGGTAAATGGACTGCTTCACATCACCAACCATGAATAGATTGCGTCCGCCACGGGTGACGGAGCTGATAATAAGCTCCTGAACGCGGTTAACATCCTGATACTCGTCCACCATCACCTCACAGAAGCGCTGTGAAAGCTCACGGGCAAGGGCGCTGGGCTCATTGGTGCGGCTGTCAACGAGAAGGGACAGTGCCAGATGCTCCTGATCGTTAAAGTCGATGACGCCGCGGCGGCGTTTGAGGGCGGAGTACTCTTTCTCAAAGCGCATTACAAGGTGCAGAAGCTCCTTAACCACCGGGGCGGCAAGTGCCATGTCACCGATGAGCTGGGCGGAAGGAGCCTTGAATATCCCGGGGAACTCTTTCGCCGCTTTTTTCACCTGCTCACGAATGGCCTTTACGCCGTCGTACTGCTCACCGCGAAGCTGACCCGCCCTCGGGAAAGAGATCTCAGCGGCGGCGCAGGCGGCGTCCCAGCCCTCATCAAGGGCGGCGATGAAAGCAAGCAGATCACCGCGGGTGGCGGCAATGGTGGGTGCGTAGGCTTTTTGGAACTTTTCATCCGTGTCCCAGTCCTCCAGCACCCTGTCAAGGCGGCCAAGGAGGAAGGCGGCGCGCTCTTTGGCGTAGGTAATAAGCTCACGCCCCCATGGGGTCAGGGAAAGATCCGTGACACCGTCCATCGCAAGGCGGGCAATATGCTCATTGCACCATTTTTCGGGGTATGGGTGGCTCTGCAGACTGCCGTAGGTCTCAAGGACGAGGTCGGCAAGGGCAGAATCGTCCTGCCCGGCGCTCATGGTATCCAGAAGGGCGGCGAAACCCTCTGTCATGTTCTCATAACAGGCCTCCAGCATATCTTCCATGGCCTTGCTGCGCAGAAGGCGGCTCTCACTTTCGTCTGCCACGCGAAAATCCGGGGCAAGGCTGGCAAGCTGGGCATTTTCCCGCAGGACGGTGGTGCAGAAAGAGTGGATGGTGCCGATATGGGCGCGGTGGCAAAGCATCTGCTGGCGGCGCAGGCGGCGGTCGTTGGGCGTGTCGGCAAGGCGGGAGTTTATCCCCTCCATTATCTTGCCGCGCAGCTCTGCCGCGGCGGCGTTGGTGTAGGTGATGATGAGAAAATCATCAATATTGCAGCCCTCGTCAGGGTCACAGACCCGCTCCAGAAGGCGCTCAACCAGCACGCGGGTCTTTCCGCTGCCGGCGGCGGCGGAGACGAGGAGCGCCCCTCCCCTGTCGGTTACGGCACGCTTCTGCTCGGCTGTGAGCATATCAAGTCTTCCCATGCCGCACCTCCATTCTCTGCCATGCCTCAGGCGTTTTCAGCTTATAAATACGGCGGTTTTTATCCCCCTGTGCCTCGCCAAAACGGCAGGCCTCATAGAAGCGGCAGTAGGCGCAGGCGTTGTCCCGGTCGTTGCGGTAGAAGGGGTCTGCCAGCATGCTGCCGCCGCGTAGCTCTTTACCCATCTCAAGGAGCAGGCTGTCGATGTGCTGGCTCAGTTTGCCCAGCTTCTCCAGATCGGCAAGGCTGTCGCCGGAGGCGGTGCCGCCCTTGAACTTGACGGGGATGTATTTGGGCGTGCTGCCGTGCTCCATGGCTTCGATAACATCGCCATCGTCAAGGATGAGTCCGCTGCGCACAAGCTGCTTTGCACGGGCGGCGTTGACCTCATCCTCACTGGCACTGCTGTCGGCGCTGATAATGGGGTCGCGGGCCGGGGTGTACAGCACGCCCGCAGGAACAACGGGCATTCCATAGCGCTGCTGTCCGCTGCGGCCGAGGACGAAGAGGTAGATGAGCATCTGCATATTCATCCCGCACAGAACATCGGAAAGGCTGAACTTCTTCACGCCAGTTTTATAGTCCACAACGCGCACATAGAGCTTGCCGTCGTGTACCCAGCCGTCGGCACGGTCCACCTTACCGCGGACGGTGACGGTCCAATCCTCACCCTCTATAACAGCTGGGGGCATATCGCCACCGCGGCTGAAGTCCAGCTCAAAGTCCAGAGGACGGAAGTCGGAGCGGGACAGCTCATCCACGGTGTCGTACACTATCTGAGTGACAGTGCTGCCAAGGCGACGGTACAGGTATTTGAAGCGCTCACTGCGGCCCACGAGACCGCCCATGTAGCTTTCGGTATATTCCTCTATATATTTTTTGGTAAGCTCACCGCAACGGGCAAGCCCGGCGGCGAACCCCTCACCCACCTCAAGCTCTTTGAGCACACCCTCCAGCACAAAGTGTACAAAGGTGCCGAACTCCGGCTTGTCAAAATCGGCGCGGCGGCGGGGCTTGGCCTTCAGGCCGTATTCCATGAAATAGCTGTAGCGGCAGCGGTAGAAGCTCTCCACGCGGGAGGCGGTGAGGGCAACACTTTTGCCGTAAAGCCCCTCCGCCCTGTCGCGGCTGAGACTGCCGCGCATAATATTGGCGGCGCTGCGGGCAGCGTCGAGGCGGCTGCGCCAGTGTTCATCCCCGCCCAGCGCATCGGCAGCGGCGGTGGACAGGTCTGTGGCACCGTCGGCGATGGCAGTGGCCGCCAGTTCGAAGCAGGGCTGGGCAGCGGCGGTGTATATCCACTGACCGGCCTTCTCCTCTCGGATGCCAAAGAGATTTGCCACGCGGGTGACCACGAAGCTGGGACGGCTCTCCCCTGTATCGGTTCTCAGGAGTATGAGCTGCCGGGTGGGCAGGGTCAGGGATGTATAAATAAGATCCATCTCGCGCAAAAGGCGTCCGTCCGCATCCTCAGCAAGGCGCAGACCTGCGCGGCTGAGTATATCCCGCTCCTGATCGCTCAAAATGCCGCTGCCGTCACCGCGCATGGGAAGTCTTTCATCCCCTGCACCCAGAACGATAAGGCACTTCAGATCACGGCGGCGCATACGGTCCATCTCGCCCATATTGACCCTGTCAAGGGCGGCGGGGATAGTGCCGATGTCGTAGCTTTTAAGAACCAGCTTCAAAAGGCGGGCAAATTCATCAGTGGATATGAGCGCGTCGCCAAGGATGCCGGAAAACTGCTCAAGGGCGTCGATAAGGACATCCCAAAGCTGCACATACTCGTCCGAAAGCTGCAGATCGCCCAGGGCGAACAGCTCACCGGCGCGGCTCTCAAGGCGCTCAGGCACGCCCGCATCCACAAGGAAGTTCCACAGCGCCATGGTCTTTTCACGGGCGGTCTGGGCCTCTTCAAGGGCCTGGGCAAGCCGCTCAACAGGCATGGCGGCACGCAGGCGGGCGTCATTGATCCGCCGCAGCTTCTCCTGCCGCTCGGGCGGGCAGACGCCCATGCCGTCAGGGTCGGAGGTCCATCCCTCCCGGGCCGTCCATAGTCTGCGCCCGCGGATGCGCCAGCGCAGAACGTAGTTTTCCAGCTCGTCACACTCATCGGCGCTGATGCCGGCAAGTCCGGTTTTCAGATAGCGGAAAATGCTCTGGTAATCGAAGCCGTTTTCTATTGTGTCCAGGGCGGACAGCACCATCAAAAGCACCGGCTTTTCCAGTATGCCGCTGCGCTTATTCATAAGGACGGGAATGCCGTATTTTTCAAAAATGCTCTGGGCGGCGGTGCCGTAATCCTCCCACCCGCGGGCGGTGACGGAAATGTCACGCCAGCGCCAGCCCTTTTCCCGCACCAGCTCAAGGCACATTGACGCGGCGGCCTCACACTCCTGGGTGAGGCTGTCGGCGCGGACAAGGCGCACTGCCCCCTCATTCTGCCCCGCGTAAACCGCAGGCGCATCGGAGAACAAATTCGCCTCAAGAAAGCGCAGCTGCTCAGCCGAGCTGCGGCGGCTGTGGGACATGGGTACATGGCTGTATTTTACGAAGCGCTCATCGGCAAGGCGCATAAGCTGCAAAAGTGTGCGGCGCGCCGATGTGAACAGGATGCCGTCATCCTCTATCCCCTCACAGTTGAGGCAGACGCACAGCTGGCTGCCCATTGCCATAAGGGCGTCGATGACGCCGAACTGCTGCGCGGTGAAGTCGGTAAAGCCGTCAAAATACACGGCGGCATCGCCGATGACGCCCGAGGCGGGCAGCAGCCGCGCCAGCTCGTTAAGGCGGTCGGCGGGGTCGTAATAGCCCGCCGGGATGAAGGCGGGGTACGCCTCAAGTATCAGGGACAGGTCGCGCAGCTTATTCTCAAGGGCGCTGCCGGCACCCACGGCGGCAGAAGTGAGCATTGAGGGAGACAGCATGGACTGTGCCAGCTCGTCACGCAGCTTTATAAGGCCGGTGAGAAAATCCGAACGACGGCGAACGGCGGAAAAAGAGATAAGTCGGTCAAACACGGAGGAAAAGGCCAGCTCCATCACCAGAAGGCGGCCCCCGTCGGAAAGGGGTTTATCCCCGCTGTCGGGGCAGGCCGTGAACACCCGGCGGGAAAGGGCGGAAAAACTCAGCACCTCTGCCCAGAGGGAGACGGAATTGCCGCAGTGGGCGCAAAGCTGCCGCTCGGCATCGTGGGAATACTGCTCCGGCACGACGAGTATGCTTTTTTCACGGCGCTCTGCACGGGCCATAATATCGTCCAGCATGGCGGCGGTCTTTCCGCTGCCGGCACGGCCGGTGATAAGTTTGAGCATGTTCCCCCTCCTTTACGGCAGAATTTCTTCTTTAATTTTACCAAATCGGCCGCCCGGTTTCAATACAACTTTTAATTTACCCATATTTCTCAAGGCAAAATGCCGAATTTGTCAAATCGAGTTGGCAAAAGCATATTTGGCTGTTATAATATACGGGTTCATGCAGGATACAGGGTAAGGAGGTGACACCCGTGCTTGAGAAAATATCTTCCCCAAAGGATCTAAAATCCCTTGACAAGCAGCAGCTTAGTCAGCTGTGCGCCGAAATGCGCGAGCGGATCATAAGCATATGCGCCAAAAGCGGTGGGCACCTGGCCTCCAACCTGGGCGTGGTTGAGATGACCGTTGCACTGCACCGGGTGTTCAACGCGCCTGATGACAGGATAATCTTCGATGTGGGCCACCAGTGCTACGCCCACAAGCTGCTGACGGGGCGGGGAGACCGCTTCGATACACTGCGGCAGAAGGACGGCCTATCCGGTTTCCAGAACCGCTTTGAAAGCGAATATGACCCCCTGTGTGAGGGGCACTGCGGCACCAGCATATCCGCCGCCCTGGGCATTGCCCAGGCAAATGCAAGGCTCGGTAACGATTCATACACAATCGCAGTTGCCGGGGACGGCGCATTCACAAACGGCATGGTGTATGAGGCACTTAATAACTGCGGCGGCAAAAAGCTGAAGCTGATCATCATCCTCAACGACAACGGAATGTCCATTTCCGACAGCGTGGGAGGCCTGCCCAATTATTTTAGCAAGATACGCAGCAGTAAAGGCTATCTGAACCTGAAAAAAGGCACCCGCGACCTGCTGGAGGATATACCCCTTGTGGGACGCCATCTGGCGGCCGGTATGCGCCACTTCAAAAATTTCTGGAAAAGGGTGCTGCTCAAACCCGTACTGTTTGACGATTTCGGTCTGACTTATCTCGGGCCGGTGGACGGCGCGAATCTGAGCGGACTTGAGACCATACTTAACGAGGCCAAGCGCCGCGAAGAGATATGCCTTGTGCATGTTCTGACCCGCAAGGGCAAGGGCTACCACCTTGCCGAGGAGAACCCCACTGTATACCACTCCACCGGATCATTTAACCGCAGAAAGGGCTTTGAGCCCGGGGAAAGCGCCGACTTTTCCTCAGTATTCGGTGACGAGATGTGCCGGCTGGCGCAGGAGGATGAGCGCATTTGCGCCATTACCGCGGCAATGACCGACGGCACGGGACTTGGCCGCTTCAGCCGTGAACACAAGGACCGCTTTTTCGATGTGGGCATTGCGGAGGAGCATGCTGTGACATTCGCAGGCGGGCTTGCCGCCGGCGGGATGAATCCGGTCTGCGCCCTGTATTCCACCTTCCTGCAGCGCAGCTATGACCAGCTGGTGCACGACATTTCCCTGCAGGGATTGAGCGCAGTGCTGGCCATTGACAGGGCCGGTCTTGTACCCGGTGACGGCATCACACATCAGGGCGTGATGGATGTTGCCATGCTGACAAGTATCCCCGGCGTGACGATATGGTCGCCGGAGACTTATGACGAGCTGCGGCAGTGCATGACCGCCGCCGTGAATACTGACGGAATTGCCGCTGTGCGTTACCCCAAAGGCAAAGAGCGTACATACGACCGCCGCGGCTTCAAGGACATGGGTGATATGTGCGTCTATGGGCCGGAGGGTGACTGCGACGCGGTGATCGTCACCTACGGCCGGGTCACTTCCCGGGTATATGAGGCTGTGAAGCTCCTTGGTAACCTACGCGTACGCATCGTAAAGCTCAGGAAGATCTTCCCCCTTGAGCCTGAGGCGCTTTTGCCCCTCATGCGGGGTGCGATGGCGGTACTGTTTGTGGAAGAGGGCGTGCGCAACGGCGGTATCGGCGAAAAGCTGGGCACAATGCTGGCAGCTGACGGCGGCTTTGACGGTATATATTCCCACCGTGCCATTGACGGCTACCTTCCACACGCCTCGGTGGAAGAGCTGGAGGCGGACTGTGGTTTCACAGCGGAGGCTGTTGCAGGCGATATTCGGGCAATACTGGGATAAATTTTCAATGGCGGATGACAGCATCCGCCATTGTTGTTTTTTTGAGGGATTTGCGAATCGCTCCTGCGGAGTGTTGCAGATTTGCACTGTCATTGCGAGGAGCGAAGTGCCGTGGCAATCCGTAACCCCGTCCTGCCGTCACTGCAGTAAGCCATGCACAATGAGAACGGATTGCCACGGTCGTGTTTTCAACACTCCCCCGCAATGACACAAAAGACCGATGCTAACCCTCCGTAATATGACTGCTCCGTATAGAGCAATGTTCACATTGTCCCGTCATTGCATTGCAGTGCAGCGTCTTGACATGATATCCGCCGGTACGCGCTGCGATTTTGCATGTCATTGCGAGGCACGAAGTGCCGTGGCAATCCGTAACCCCGCCATCATTTCACCGCACCATCGCGGGCGGATTATATCCGCCCCTACGGGGTGATGCGAGTAGTATCATACAAAAAACTCCGCATGAAATACTCATGCGGAGCTTTGCAGTTTCTGTACCTTATTTATGACCGACACACAATCATCCGACAGGCAGTCACTTAACTGCCTCCGCCGCGGCGCGGATGCGGGCATAATCGATCTCGGTGGGCAGGGTGCAATCGGCGCCCAGCATAAAGCGGCGGTGAGCCATACGCGCGGCGATGCTGCGCGCCTCGCTGGCGATGTCGGCAGTGCTGCCGTCCACAAGGACGCCCTTTCTGTCCTGAAGGCCGCCGAGGATGACCTTGTCCGGGAACTTTGCCGCGCCCTCTTCAAGGCCGGGATTGGCATCATGAGTGCCCCAGTTGACCACGTCACAGGGGTAGTCCACAAAGCGGTCAAGGTTTATGTGATCCTTACAGATGTGGAGAAATACCTTGCTGCTTTTGGCGGCATTGATTATGCGGATGTCGCGGGGCTTAATGTACTTTTCATGCTCTTCGTCGGTGAAAAGATAGTCCTCACCACCCAGGGCGGCGTAATAAATGCCGTCGATGCCGATGCGCTCGCACTCCTCAACCAGAATGCACAGGCCGTCGGTGATAACATCCCAGCCGTAGCAGACGGCCTGGGGATCCTCACGCAGCCAGTTGGCCAGAACATCCTTTTTGCCGGGGTCATAGCCGTCGGAGCCGCCACGGGCATGCCATGCCGAGGCCACGATGCCGTGGATAGTCTGGAGAACAAATCCATCCTCCCCCACCGAGTCGATGATGCGCTTTGACAGCTCGATCTGATTTCGGATCCAGGGGCTGTCCTTGGTGAAGGCCTTAAGCTGACGCCAGTCGGCGGCGCAGCGGATGGGATACTCGTAAGGCACGATGCTCTCGTTCATTATTTTGGTAATATCTGTGCCGGTTTTTGCAAAAAAGTCCATGTGGGCATTGTACGACGCATCACCGCACTCACAGCCGGCAGGAAAATGCAGCCAGAAGCCGGCGGGGATGCCCTGGGCGGCACGGCCCTCAATGGCGGCCAGTACATTTTGTTTCTTTGTCATAACTTCCTCCCTAAAAAATATGACCCGCCGCCGTCAACGCCGGGGCGGGTCTGGATAATTACAAAAATGCTTATTGCAAGGGTTATAAATGAATTGGGGCGTCAATCCGCTGAAACTTCTTATCCCCTCAGTCAGCTTCGCTTGAGCGCCCGCAGGCGCCATGCAAGCGAGCAACCGGGCGAAGCCCGGCTCTTAGCGAGTCGCTGACAGCCTTCGGCCCTCCTCGCTTCGCTCGGCACTTTGGCTAAAAATGTGCCACCGGCACATTTTTGACGCGTCGTGCCCCTTGGTCAACAAGGGGAGCCTTTATCACGCCATTGACGTCACATCGTGCCCCTTGGTCAACAAGGGGAGCATGTTATTAAAACTCTTCCTCGTCCTCATCCTCGGCTGCGGGCAGCACTCGGACAGTCATGCTCAGCACACGGAGATTCTCAATCTCGGTAACGGTAACATAAAGATTGCGGTAGCTGAAGCTGTCGCCCACATCGGCGTAGTCGCCCAGCATCTCAACGACCCAGCCGCCAAGGGTGGCGTTGTCATCGTCAAAGTCGCGGTCGTCCACATCCAGCTCCTCAAACAGGTCGAGGATGCGCATATCGCCGTCGGCACGGTAAAGGTCGGTACCGATGCACTCAAACTCAGGACGGGCATCGTCGTACTCGTCCCAGATGTCGCCGACGATCTGCTCAAGAATATCCTCCATGGTCAGTACGCCGGCGGTGCCGCCGTATTCATCGGTGACGATGACCATGTGCTTCTTTTCCTTTTTCATTATCGCCAGTACATCGGAGATGGGCATGGTCTTATGCACGAACACAGGCGGTGCCATGGCATCGTCAATGCCGTAATTGCCGTCCATAACGGCGCCCATAAGCCACTTGTTGAGATTGATAATGCCCACGATGTTGTCCACGGTGTCCTTATACACGGGCACGCGGGAATAGCTACACTCCATGAGCTCTTTACTCTGCACTTCGACCGGATCATCAATGTCAATGGCCAGCATATCGACGCGGGGAGTGATTATCTCATAGGCCAGCACGTCGCCGAAATCAAGGGCGCTCTGCAGCATGTCGCAGATGTCCTCATCCACGACGCCCTCATCCTCAACCGTGTCAAGGATGGTCTCAAGGTCGTCCTCGGTAATGGCATCGTCATCGGTCTCGATGCCCTTCCAGATTTTGGAGATAATGCCCAGCAGTCTGCCGAACAGCCACACAAGGGGGAAGGTGACGATCATGACGATCTTCAGCGGCATGGAAGCCATTTTGGTAAAGCCCATATTCTTGCGGGAGGCCACGATCTTGGGGATGATCTCACCGAAGGTGAGGATAAGCACCGTGATGACAAAGGTGGCCAGCCACGCGCCATCATCGCCCATAAGGCCGGTGGCGATCACCGTGGCAATAGAGGATGAGCCGATATTCACCAGATTGTTGCCGATAAGGATGGAAATGAGCGCATTGTCATAGTTTTCGTATATACTCAGGGAAAGCTTATCCAGCATATCGCCGTTCTCGGCACGGCGGCGCAGACGCACCTTGTTGACCGAGGCGTAGGCAATTTCGGAGCCGGAGAAGAAGGCGGAGAATATCACGCATATCACAATGAGTATGTAAGGGGTCATTTCACGGCACCCCCTTCATCACTCTCGTCATAAATCTCGCCGACCAGCTCTTCCAATATATCCTCAACAGTTACGATGCCGATATACTTACCCTCGTCACTGCACACAACGGCCAAATGCACCTTGCTGGCGCTCAGCTTCTGCAGCAGGTCGTCAATGGGCATGGACACATCCACCACCAGCGCCCTGTCGGTCAGACTGGTCACAGGGATGCGGCCGGTACTGCCCATGCAGGCCTTCAGATACTTGCGCATCTGAAGCACGCCAACCAGTGAGCCGCTGCTGGTAAGCACGGGGTAACGGGAATACTGCGCCTCGGCATGGATGGAGAAAATCTTCTCTCTGGTCATGCCCACCTGTATGGCCGTAATATTCTCCCAGGGGGTGATGATGTCCGCCACCTGAGTTTCGGAGAAGGCCATGACGTTTTTGACCAGGTCGGTGGTCTCAGTGTCGATCTCGCTGTCCTCGTCGATGCTGTCAATGATCTCCTTCAGCTCATCCTCGGTAACGGTAGGCTCACGCTCCTCATCGCTGATGCCAAGGGGCTTTTCGATGAGCCGGCTGAGCTTGGTAAAAAGGAAGCTGACAGGCGTCATTACCTTCATCAGCATGATCAGCGGCCCGGCCATAAGCATTGCAAACTTCTCGTTGCAGGCCTTGGCAAAAGCCTTGGGGATCATCTCGCTGAAGAAGAACACCACAAGGGTGGTGACAAAGGTCATCGCCGTAACGGCGGCGGAGCCCCATGTCTTCTGAGCGAACAGCGTGGTGACGCTGGCGCAGGCCAAATGCATGATGTTGTTGCCGATGAGCAGGGTGGACAGCGCCTTCTCAAAATGATCCAGCACATACAGCACCTTGGCGGCGCGGCGGTTTCCGTCATCCGCATAGCTCATCATCCTGATCCTGTTGACAGAGGCAAGGGATATCTCCGTACCGGCAAACCAGCCGCCGCCGATTATCAGCAGCAGTGCCGCGATAAGATAGCCGTATGCAACGCCGCCGGACTGGACAGGCTGTACAGCCGCCGACAGGATCAACAATATACTACTTCCGTCATCCATGATTGGATGACCACCTCCCGAATTTTGAAAAATTATCTTTGGACACACTTATCCAGACTGTGTCATTGTACCAGAAATTTTCCCGCTGTCAACAGGCAGCACCCTATTTGGGGGCAAGTTGCCTGCCTTAATGCAAATTAACCGTAAATTTCGACAATGCTTATTGAATTTACGGCGGTACAATGTTAAAATTTCATCAAGTGTTTGAAAATTCTTCGTCAAGAAAAGGATGACTCAGCAAATGGATTTTACCGGTGTACTGCAGATGCTTGGCGGCGTGGGCCTGTTCCTGTTCGGAATGTCACTTATGGGTGACGGACTGAAAAAAGCTGCCGGCAACAAAATGGAAATGATACTGTGGCGTCTGTCCTCCACACCGCTCAAAGGGACGCTGCTGGGCCTTCTGGTCACGGCGGTGATACAGTCCTCCTCGGCAACCACCGTCATGGCGGTCAGCTTCGTCAACGCCGGAATGATGACCGTGTCCCAGTCTGTGGGTGTAATAATGGGTGCTAACATCGGCACCACCGCCACCGGCTGGGTGCTTATCCTGTCCGACCTTTCCGGCAGCGGTCTGGGTCAGTTCTTCTCCTCCACCACCGTAATGGCGCTTATGGCTCTTGTGGGCATAATCCTTTATATGTTCGTAAAGCGCAATTCGGCAAAGCATTTCGGCACGGTGCTTCTGGGTCTGGCGGTGCTTTTCTCGGGCATGGCGTCCATCAGTGATGCGGTGCGCCCCCTGCGAAGCAGTCCCGTGTTCATCGAGATGCTGACCATGTTCTCAAACCCCATCGTAGGCATCATCGCCGGCATCATTATCGCCGCCATACTGCAGAGCGTATCCGCCTCCGTGGGTATTCTGCAGGTGCTGTCGGTCACAGGCGTACTTACCCTGGGCAACTGCATGCCCATTATTCTGGGTATGAGCCTGGGCGCCAGCAGCCCGATTCTGTTCACCATGCTCGGCTCAGACCGCAACGGCAAGAGGGCCGGCCTGACCTATGTTGTGTATAACCTTCTGGGCATATTTATTTGTATGCTGATATATTACCCGCTGAGGGCACTGACCGGCCTTGAGGTGATGAACACCACGGCGGAATATTTCAACATCGCCGTACTTAACACCGTACTCAAGGTGGTCACCACCCTTGTTCTCCTCCCCCTGCACAGGCAGGTCACCAAGCTGCTGTACCTGTTCATCCCCGACGATCCGGAGGAAACGGCGGATATGGCCGACATCGAAAAGCTGGAGGAGAGCCTGCTGAAATTCCCGCCCGTGGCGCTTGAGCAGTGCGCCAACGCCTTCGCCAGCATGATCCGCATCAGCAAGGCCTGTATGGAATCGGCCATCGGCCTGATGGACAACTACGACCGGGAAATTGCCGCGCAGGTGGAGGAGAAAGAGAATCTTGTGGATAAGTATGAGGATAAGCTGGGCAGCTTTGTTATGAAGCTGTCAGGCTCCAACCTCACCGAGCAACAGCGCTCGGCAACATCCAAAATGCTGTCCGCCGTCACCGACCTTGAACGCATCAGCGACCAGGCGGTAAATATCAAGGATTCCGCCACCGAGCTTATGGAGAAGAAGATCAGCTTTTCCGACGCGGCGAGGTTCGAGCTTGAGTTGCTGTTCGGCGCCGTGACCGAGATCGTTGAGCTGTCCACCACCTCTTTCCTGAACAGTGATTACAACCTCGCCCGCACGGTTGAGCCTTTGGAACAGGTCATTGACGAGCTGCACGATGAGCTAAGGCGCAGGCACGTTTCCCGCCTGCAGGCAGGCGAATGCTCGGTAAGCACCGGCTTCGTGTTCAACGACATCCTCTCCAGCTGTGAGCGTCTGTCCGACCACTGCTCCAACATCGCCGTATGCACCATGGAGGCACAGGACAAGACCCTCACCCAGCACAGCTATTCCATCCACGCATCGGAGACCAAGATCTACCGCGAAAGCTACAGGCGCTTCAGCCACAAATATCTCTCCCCCCTTGAGGAGGAGCTGCCGCCCCTGTTCTCCAAACAGTAAGGCAATAATATAAATAATATATATGACCAAAACGCCCCCACTTCGGGGGCGTTTCTTACTGCCTTACGGGACGGGACATATTTGCTCAAAATTTTACCATCTGCGGAATAAAATCCCCGCCGTTGGGGAAACATACCATCGAGCGATGCTCTAACTTCAATAATTGGAGGTCAAAGATGGAAAACAACGAGAAAAACAACGGCAAAAATGAAGGTTTCGGCCGAAAGATCGCCGCTTTCTTCGGCGGCAGGGGCTTTTACATAGCCCTGTTCATGTGTGTCGCGCTGGTGGGCGTTTACGCCTGGGCGCTGCTGTTTGACGGCGGCAGCAATACCGGCGCGATCTCTCAGGACAATGGCTATGATCTGTCCGCAGCAGGCGCAGAGGTGGATGCCGCGACCCTTCCTGTGGGCTCTTTCGGCACTGCGCTGATCCTCTCAGAGAACGGCAGTGAGAATGGCAACGCGCTGCCCAATGTACCCGAAAACAAGGGCGATGATGAAGGTGAGCCAGCCAGCGCAGGCGGCGACACGGATGCACCGGATGACGAATCTGTGGCAGTCAGCACGCCCGCCGTCAGCGAGCCGGACTTCTTCGTGTGGCCGGTGGCCGGAGAGGTGAGCCGGGAATACAGTGTGGAAACGCTCAGCTACGATGTGACCATGGGCGACTGGCGCACCCACGCCGCAATGGACATCGACGCACAGATGGGCGCCAAGGTCTACGCTGTTGCAGACGGCACAGTAGAGAGCATTGACGAGGACGATATGCTGGGCACCGTGGTCACCATCGTTCACGGCGGCGGCCTGAGGAGCATTTACGCCAATCTGGGCAGTGTACCCACCGTCAGTGTGGGTGACATGGTCACCGCAGGCAGTGTTATCGGCTGCGTAAGTGACAGTGCCATGGGTGAGATAGCCCAGACCTCTCACCTGCACTTTGCCATGACACGCGATGGCGAGAACATCGATCCCACCGCCTATCTGCCCGAAAAGTAAAAAGCCACCCCCTGTGTCCTGTTGTGCGGTAATTCTGCGCGGAGGGTACAGGGGGAGTTTTCTGTGTTGTGTGGTTTACATAATATCCAGCGCCCGAAGCTGTGCAGCAAGACTTGCCTCCAGCGCCGCATCCGGCTCACACAGGGGCAGGCGTAGCATACCGCTGTCAAGCTCCATGAGCTTCATTGCCGTTTTCACCATGATGGGATTGGGTGCTTTGAACAGCAGCTCCGCCAGTTTTACATAGCGCAGATATCGCCCTGTTGCTGCGTCAAAATCCCCATTTGCGCACAGCCTGCATATACCGGCCATGGCCCGGGGCTGGACATTGGATACCACCGATACCACGCCTTTCGCACCGCAGGCCATCATCGGGACGGTGGTATCGTCGTTGCCGCTGTAAAAGCACAGCTCATCGCCGCAAAGCGCCCTTGCGCGCAGAAATGCAGACATATCCGGGTTCGCCTCTTTCACTCCCACTATGTTTTCATGGCGGCTCAGGGCGGCATAGGTCTCCGGCTCCACATTTACGCCGGTGCGTGACGGCACATTGTACAGCAGCACCGGCACGGGCGACGCATCGGCAATGGCGCTAAAGTGACGGCGAAGCCCTTCCTGGGTTGCCTTGTTATAATATGGGGTCAGCGCCAGAACAGCATCCGCACCCAGGTTAGCCGCGTTGACCGCCGCATTGCACACGGCATCGGTGTCGTTGCCACCGACTCCGGCTATCACAGCCATGCGCCCTGCGGCGGCTTCCACCGCGGCGGCGATGACCGCCTGACGCTCGCCGGCTTTCAGAGTGCTGTTTTCCCCAGTGGTTCCGCAGGGTACCACCGCCGCCGCTCCGCCCGCCGCCTGGGCCCTGACATTGTCACGAAGAGCGTCAAGATCCGGGCCGTCGGCATTCAGCGGGGTGATAAGGGCCGTACATAGGCCGCAAAATACCGTTTTTTTCATAGAAATGCCTCCTCAATTGCACAAAAATCAACAAATTTCTCGCATACACCTTGAATCTCAGCAAATAATGCTATATACTTGTTCGTGCTTTAACCAATTAATGTGGAAGGGGGTGTGTGCAAATGGGTGATCCTGAGATCTATTCCAAAAGCGGGTATTTGAATGAAGATTTTCATTTCTTTCATTTGAACGATTGTCTGGGCAATGATATGGACTATCACTATCACGAGTTTGAGAAGATCGTGGTATTCCTCTCAGGCAAGGTCAACTACATCGTTGAAGGCGTCAGCTATCACCTGCAGCCGTGGGATGTGCTGTTTGTGGGTGAGCACCTTATCCACCGGGCAATGGTGGACACCTCCGTCCCCTATGAGCGGATCATCCTGTATGTAAACACTTCCTTCTTAAAGCAGCACAGCAGCGAAGGCTCGAACCTTTTAAACTGCTTCCGCCTTGCAAAAGAACGGGGCTGCTGCCTTATGCGCATGCAGGGGCTGGATCAGCCGCTGCTGTCACGCGCCCTCAGCGAGCTGGAGCAGGCAGTTACTTCCGACGATTTCGGCGCCGATATCCTGCAGAACGCGCTGTTTCTGCGCTGCGCGGTACTGCTCAACCGGATGATGATAAACGACAAAACCGCCCAGAGCGGCAGCGTGTGTGAGCAGGACCCGAAAATAACCGATGTACTAAACTACATAAACGCCAACCTGACATCAGACCTGTCGATCGATAATCTGGCTGCACGCAGCTATATCAGCAAGTATCATTTCATGCGCCGCTTTAAGGAGCTGACCGGATACACCGTTCACAATTATATTCTGCAGAAACGGCTTATATACTCCGCTGAGCTTATCCGCGACGGTATGCCCGTCACGCAGGCGGCACTGCAGTCCGGCTTCGGCGACTATTCATCCTTCCTGCGGGCCTTTAAAAAGCTGTTCGGCACCACACCGGGCAAGCTGTCGGATGAGCGCTGAGCCATTTCAGGGCAGCAAAAATGCCCGCCACAGGGGCGGGCAGTAAACTGCACTGTCAGATTATGAGCATGTATATGGCGGCAATGAGCTGTGCCGAAAATATAAGCGGCACGCCCACATTGAAGCGCGGAACCTTCGTCTTGTGGTTGAAGGCGCGCATACCCAGTATGATGCCCAGTGATCCGAAGAAGATCGCAATGCTCATAAGCGTGCGCTCGGGTATGCGGCGGCGATTCTTTATCGCCCTTCGTTTATCAAGCCACATGGCAAAGTAGCCGATGATGTTTATAAGGACAAAATATACGGTAAATACTATGTAGGTCACTTTGTTCCCCCTATGTATCGGCTGCCGCAGCAGCCGGGGCTTACGCACCTTCCTCAACCACTTCGCTCTCGCGGAACAGCAGAGAGATGCACCAGATGGCAGCAAGACCTACAAGAGTGTAGATCACTCTGCTGACAGTGGCGGTCTGGCCGCCGAAAATGTAGGCAACCAGATCGAATCTGAAAATGCCCACAAGGCCCCAATTGAGGCCGCCGATGATTGCCAGTACAAGCGCGATTCTGTCCATGATCATAGATCGTTCCTCCTTTGTGACAAAGGCGAGCTTTGTCTTCCCGGATAATATACCCGGCTAAAGAGGCTTTATGCGGGCGCTTCACGCTGTAAAGGAATTGTACCACAAATTGCTAAAATATCAATAAAATTCCCCGGAGAAGAAACTATGAAATACATCCTCGTGATCGGTGACGGCATGGCGGACAATCCCGTGCCCCAGCTGGGCGGCAAAACGCCCCTTGAATACGCCAACATCCCCACCATGGACGCACTGGCCTCTGCCGGCACTCTCGGCAGTGTGTACAACGTGCCACAGGGTCTGCCCCCCGGAAGCGACACCGCGATCATGTCCATTTTCGGCTGTGACCCCAATCTGTACTACACCGGCCGCGCCCCACTTGAGGCCGCCGCCGCGGGTATTGCCCTCCAGCCGGGTGACGCTGCATACCGCTGCAACATGGTGTGTTATGAGGACAGCGACAAGCCCTTTGAGCAGCGGCGCATCCTGTCCCACAGCGCAGGCTCCATCGAGGGCAGTGAGTCCATCGCCATAGTAAAGGCGCTTTTCAGCGATCCGGAATTTGCCGCAGCCGCCGAAAAAGCAGGTCTGAGCGTGTATCCCTCCCCCAGCTTCCGCCACTTTGTTGTGCAGAAAAAGGCCGATATTGATGGCATAAAGCTGACACCGCCCCACGACCATCTGGGCGAAGTGATCGGCCCGCTGCAGCCCACGGGCTGTGACAACGCGGCTGTACTGGGTGAGCTGATGCGCCTTGCCTTCAAAAAGCTGGACAAGCATCCCCTTAACGAGAAACGCCGTCAGGCCGGGAAAATGCCCGCCAACGGCATCTGGTTCTGGGCCGAGGGCACGGCGGTTGCCCTGCCCAACTTTGTAAAGAACTACGGACACAGCGGCGGCGTGATCTCCGCCGTGCCCCTGTGTCACGGTATTGCATCCCTGACCGGGCTGCGCCCCGTAACGGTTGAGGGTGCCACCGGCGAAGTGGACACCAATTACGAGGGCAAGTATAAAGCCGCCCTCAGAGTACTGGAAACGGAGGATTTTGCCGCCATCCATGTGGAGGCTCCGGACGAGTGTACACACAACGGCGACACCCCCGGCAAGCTGCAGGCCATTGAATACATCGACTCGCGCATTCTTGCGCCCATGACGGCAGAGCTTAAGGCGAGGGGCGTGGATTACCGCCTGCTCATACTCAGCGATCACAAGACCCTTACCTCCACCCGGGGGCATGACGGTGACGCAGTGCCCTTCATCCTCTACGACAGCCGCTGTGACCGCATGAGCGGCAGCAAATACGATGAGGCCCACGGACTCAAAGGGCCGATCGTGGACGCCGGAGTGAAACTGATGGGGATGCTGTTTGAAGAATGAACGAACGAATTGAGAATGCGTACGCCAAACTGAATCTCAGCCTTGATATCCTGGGTTTGCTCCCCGGCGGCTATCACGAGCTGTGCTCGGTAATGCAGAGCGTCAGTCTGTGCGACAGGCTGACTATCCGCAGTGATAAGGGCAGCGGCAGCATATCCGTCAGTACGGACAAGGCCTATCTTCCCGGCGGCGAAAAGAATCTGGCGGGTCGTGCGGCAAGGCTGTTTCTCCGGCGCGCCGGCATAACCGATGCGGATATAGACATCCATATTGAAAAGTCCATCCCCGTCGGCGCGGGTCTCGGCGGCGGCAGCTCTGACGCGGCGGCTGTGCTGCGCGGGCTGAACGCCATGTTCGGCGCGCCCTTCACGCCGTCACAGCTTGAACAGATCGGCGCCGAAATCGGCTCTGACGTGCCCTACTGCGTACAGGGCGGCACGGTGCTGGCAGGCGGACGGGGCGAAATAATGCAGCAGATCCGACCCATGCCCCACTGCGGCGTTCTGCTGTGCAAGCCGGCCTTTTCTGTTTCCACGGCGGAGCTGTTCGCCCTTGCCGATAAGCGGACGATCAGCGGCAGACCGGATACCAACGGACTTTTGAGCGCCATCGAAAATGGCAACCTGACGGGCATCTGTCAGCGGGTGTTCAACGTGTTTGAAGAGGTCATGGTAAGGGGCCGTGATGAAGTGCTGCGCATCAAAGAGCTGATGTACGACTGCGGCGCGCTGGGTGCTTCCATGAGCGGTACCGGGCCCACAGTATTCGGGCTGTTTGGCGATATTGAGGGCGCAAAACAGGCCGAAACGGAGCTTAAAAAGCACTGGGCCGATTGCGCGGCCTGCGTACCGATGGAGAGGATCTGCATAAATTAAGCGGCAAAGTGAATAAAACAGGAAAAAACAGGCAATTATGTGTACGCGGTACATAAATTGCCTGTTTTTTGCATTATACACGGTTAAGGAGGAGAAAATGCATAGAAAACTGAAAATCTGGGGGCTAACTGCGGCAGCTTGCGCTGCGGCGGCCCTGTTTATGACGGCGGCAGTGGAAAAAAGCAGCAGCCAACTGAGCGAAAAGTTCATCCGTCTGCACGTTGTGGCAAATTCGGACTCAGCAGACGACCAGGCGCTGAAGCTGCGCGTGCGGGACAGTGTTCTGGCGGCGATGGATGGGGTGATTACCCGTGGCATGAGCCGGGAGGAAGCGGCGGCAGCCATAAACGCTCATTTAAGCACTGTGGAAAAGGCTGCTCTTGATGCCGCGGAAGGCTGGGGCGTCACGGTCACACTCAGCGATGAGTATTACCCCACGCGGGAGTATGACGGCTTTTCCCTGCCAGCCGGGGAGTATCTTTCACTGCGGGTAATGATCGGCGAGGCGCAGGGGCAAAACTGGTGGTGCGTGGTCTTCCCTCCCCTGTGTACCGAGCTGTGCATTGAGGATGCGGAAGCCGTTTGGGGACTGGGTGAGGAGGAGGCGGCACTCATCACAGGTGAGGACGGTTATGTTATACGATTCCGGCTCATCGAATGGTGGGAGCAGCTTAAAAAGACTGTCGGCTGACATCAGGAATAAATCTGCAACATTTACACAGGCGGGTGTTAGAGAATTTTTACCGCTTTCGGTAGTATATCGGTAAGGCTATTTGCCGTAACCTAATACTGCCGGTGGAGGGTATCCGCGTCAATGACAACCACCGTAGTCTAAAAAATGTTGGGCTGGGCAGCCCGGAGCGAACCGCGGCGTGAAGATGCCCCGGGCGCTGGTGTGATTCTCTCCCCACTTTACCATCGTTCGTCAGCACGGATGACAGCACCGTGGATAAATATCATGCTATGCGGAGGACGCACCTTTACGGGTGCCGGCAGCAATGCCGATCCGGAGTGGAACCCTCAGCCTATGCGCGTCGGACGGATGTGCGCGCGATCCTGCGAGTGTCCTGTTACATTGACCTGTTACATA
>JAZUPH010000054.1:0-16630 GCA_045605145.1 Oscillospiraceae bacterium
TCCTTTGTCATCTCCTCCACCGTAGGAACTACCATGCGTCAGGGACCACACCAGGGCGCCCAGAAGTCCAGCAGGACCTTCTTTGCGGAATTCATTACTTCACGCAGGAAATTATTGTTATTGATATTGATAGCTGCCATAAGTTAGCCCTCCTTGTTTTTTTATGGCTTCATTATAACCTGGAAAAATGGGTTCTTCCGTGATGATATCACCTAATCGGAAAATATGTAAAAAAATCTGCCGGATTTTTTATCCGGCAGATTTTGCTTATCCAGTTACTGTTTCTCCCGGCCAATCGTTGATACCGCCGAATTCCACAATGTTCGTGTAACCCAGCGCCACCAGCTTTTCAGATGCCTGCTTGCTGCGGTTGCCGCTGCGGCAGTACACCAGGATCAGCTGATCCTTATCCGGCAGTTCCGGGATTTCCGCCGTCCCGATGGTTTCGTTGGCTATATTGATGGCTCCGGGGATGTGCTTGTCCGCAAATTCCTCAGGCGTGCGCACATCCAGAATAATATAGCCGGATTCTTCTTCCATCATGGTTATGGCCTCATCCATATTGACCTGGCGGTAGGTAATTTCTTCCACAGGTGCAGCGCAGCCTGCCAGGAGAAGTGCCGCCAGGAAAATCGGCAAAATCCTTTTCATAGTCGGTACCTCCTTGATTGATCTTTGTGGGCCTAGTATATATTTCCATCGGATACTTTTCTGTGATGAGATCACCTTAAGTATTACACCGGAGCAAATTTATTATCGTCATAATTATTGCGTATTTTTCATGCAATATGCTCATTCTACAAAGGAGGTGCAATTCCATCAAATGTGCGCAAACGCAAAAATCCCGCTTACCGATTAAGGTAAGCAGGATTCTCAATTAGATATAAAGATTTACCTGAATGTCAGTCCATTTGTGGACTCTGCGTTTACTGCTCAAGCTGTACATATACGCTTTTGCGTCCTCGCAGGTCACGGTTAGGCTTGCGAACTTCCGGTAATTCCTTAGTTCCTGCCATCCTTGATAGCAGCCTGTGCGGCGGACAGACGCGCGATGGGTACACGGAAGGGGGAGCAGGACACATAGCTCAGGCCGATCTTATGGCAGAACTCGATAGAGCTGGGGTCGCCGCCGTGCTCGCCGCAGATGCCCAGATGCATGTTCGGGCGAACCTTCTTACCCTTTTCAACAGCCATCTCCATGAGCAGGCCAACGCCGGTGGTGTCCAGACGGGCAAAGGGATCAGACTCGTAGATCTTGCCGCTGTAGTATGCGGGCAGGAACTTGCCGGCATCGTCACGGCTGAAGCCGAAGGTCATCTGAGTCAGGTCGTTGGTGCCGAAGCAGAAGAACTCAGCCTCTTCGGCGATGGCATCAGCGGTCAGACAGGCTCTGGGGATCTCGATCATGGTGCCGACTTCGTAGTGCAGCTGTGTGCCGGAGGCAGCGATCAGCTCATCAGCGACCTTGACAACCACATCCTTGACGAACTTAAGCTCTTTAACCTCGCCCACCAGGGGGATCATGATCTCGGGAACGATGTTCCAATCAGCATGGCGTGCCTTGACAGCCAGAGCGGCCTTGATGATGGCACGGGTCTGCATGGCAGCGATCTCGGGATAGGTGACGCTCAGGCGGCAGCCGCGGTGACCCATCATGGGGTTGAACTCATGCAGATCATTGATGACCTGTTTGATATACTCAACGGACTTGCCCTGAGCAGTGGCCAGAGCAGCGATGTCCTCTTCAGCGGTGGGGACGAACTCGTGCAGCGGGGGATCCAGGAAACGGATGGTGACGGGGTAGCCGCCGAGAGCCTCAAACAGACCCTCAAAGTCGGACTGCTGCATGGGCTCGATCTTTGCCAGAGCTGCCTCGCGCTCTTCAACGGTCTCGGAGCAGATCATCTCGCGGAAAGCGCCGATTCTGCTGGGGTCGAAGAACATATGCTCGGTACGGCACAGGCCGATGCCCTGAGCGCCGAATGCGACAGCCTGTCTTGCATCCTCGGGGGAGTCGGCGTTGGTACGCACGCCGAGAGTCTTGTACTTGTCAGCAAGCTCCATGATGCGGCCGAAATAGCCGGAGTTGGGATCAGCGGGGATGGTGGGGATCAGCTCGCCGTAGATGTTGCCGGTGGAGCCGTCCAGAGAAATGACATCGCCCTCGTGATAGGTCTTGCCGCCCAGGGTAAAGCACTTGTTCTCTTCGTCCATCTTCATGTCGCCGCAGCCGGAGACACAGCAGGTGCCCATGCCGCGTGCAACGACGGCAGCGTGGGAGGTCTGGCCGCCGCGTACGGTCAGGATGCCCTGAGCATACTTCATGCCTTCAATATCCTCAGGAGAGGTCTCAAGGCGGACCAGAACGACCTTCTCGCCGTTCTTGCCGTGAGATGCGGCGTCTTCAGCGGTGAATACGATGGTGCCGGCAGCGGCGCCGGGGGAGGCAGCAATGCCCTTGCCAATGACCTGGGCCTTCTTGAGTGCCTCGGGGTCAAAGGTGGGATGCAGCAGCATATCCAGGCTCTTGGCATCGATCTGCATGAGAGCTTCCTGCTCGGTGATCATGCCCTCGTCGATCAGATCGCAGGCGATCTTGATGGCGGCAGCGGCGGTGCGCTTGCCGTTACGGGTCTGCAGCATGTACAGCTTCTTGTCCTCAATGGTGAACTCCATATCCTGCATATCGCGGTAATGGTTCTCCAGAGTGTTGCACACATCCATGAACTGCTCATAAACCTCGGGCAGAACTTCCTGCATCTGCTGAATGGGCATGGGAGTACGGACGCCGGCGACGACGTCTTCGCCCTGTGCGTTCATCAGGAACTCGCCCATCAGGCCCTTCTCGCCGGTGGCGGGGTTGCGGGTGAAAGCAACGCCGGTGCCGGAGGTGTCGCCCATGTTGCCGAAGGCCATCATCTGCACGTTAACTGCAGTGCCCCAGGAGTAGGGGATGTCATGGTCCATACGGTAGATATTGGCGCGGGGGTTGTCCCAGGAGCGGAACACGGCCTCAATAGCCTTGAACAGCTGAACTTTGGGATCATCGGGGAAATCAGCGCCAAGCTGAGCCTTATACTCGCCCTTGAACTGGTTGGCCAGCTCTTTCAGGTCCTCAGCGGTAAGCTCGTTGTCGAACTGCACGCCCTTGCGCTCTTTCATGGCGTCAATGAGCTTCTCAAAATACTTCTTGCCGACTTCCATAACCACGTCGGAGAACATCTGGATGAAGCGGCGATAGCAGTCCCATGCCCAGCGGGGGTTGCCGGACTTTGCTGCCATGACCTCAACGACCTGCTCGTTAAGACCCAGGTTAAGAATGGTGTCCATCATGCCGGGCATGGAAGCACGGGCGCCGGAGCGGACGGAAACCAACAGGGGGTTTTCCAGGTCGCCGAACTTCTTGCCGGTGATCTCTTCCATCTTGGAGATGTATTCCATGATCTCGGCCTGAATATCCTCATTGATCTTGCGGCCGTCTTCATAATACTGTGTGCATGCTTCGGTGGATATGGTAAAGCCCTGGGGAACGGGGAGACCCATTCTGGTCATCTCGGCCAGGTTGGCGCCCTTGCCGCCCAGCAGCTCGCGCATAGAACCGTTGCCTTCTTTAAACAGGTAAACGTACTTTTTAGCCATAATATCCCTCTTCTTCTTAATATTTTATCCTTGGAACTCAGTTACAACGCGGGATTATAACACTATCTCCAATTTTAGGCAACATCAAATGCACCTAAATCACAATGATTTGTATTTCTTAACGGTTTCTTAACACAACTATATGTGTTTCTCGCACACTAATTATTTTGGCAAAAACTGCTGTATTTTATACAGAAATTAAGAAACCTTACAATTATTTTCCTCTATTGCTGCAGCGGCACTACAGGTTGTCGAAGGGAGAAAAATAATTTTTCCAAATCTTTTAAAAATAACTCTTGCATTTTGTATTTATGTGTGCTATTATCTTTAAGCGCCTTGAGAAAGGTCGCAGAAATGCGCCCGTAGCTCAGCTGGATAGAGTGCGCGGCTACGAACCGCGAGATCGGGGGTTCGAGTCCCTTCGGGCGTGCCATGTAAAAGCCCTCTTTTGTCTACCGGACAAAAGAGGGCTTTTACAATGATATCCGTTCCCTGCGGCCACGGATGATATAGCTAACGCTATGATATCTGCTGCGCAGATGATATACGCTTCGCGTATGAAGGGAACGGATATTATATCATGCTTGCGCAGCAAGTATATCATGCGGCGCAGCCGTATATCATGTCGCGACAGCGATATATCATTGAAGCACAATGCAAATCATGGTATTATGCTAATGAAAGAAGGTGCATTTATGTCCGAAAACAAATTGCTTGACTTGTCTTTTGAATTTGCAGTTGCAATTGTGAATCTTGTTGACGGTGTAACTGCACCGAAAAGCGCTTATATGACTGATCAGCTTGCGAGAGCCGGTACTTCAGTCGGTGCGAATATCCATGAAGCGCAGTATGCACAGAGTAAGAAGGACTTTGTGTCGAAACTAGAGATTGCACTTAAGGAATCCAACGAAACAAGCTATTGGTTGAAATTGCTGTGTGAAACAAAGAGAATTGATATTGCCACATATCAATACACCGAAAAACTCTGTGGCAATATTCGCAGGCTTTTGATCGCATCATGCAGAACTGCAAAGGAGAATGTGAAATGAGTAATAATAGACTTTTTTTCCTGAAAGATGCCTTCCCAGGATTCGAATTGCAATTCGCTGACGATTATTCTAAGGCGATGATTGTTAATCCTGATTATGATGAGAATATTACTGTGTATGACGATGAATTTCAGTTTACCGTTTGCTTTTCTTTTCAGCATTGTCATTTTGAAGACGAAGATTGTATAATCGAGTGGATTCGTAAAATTATATACGGCAACACACTGGCAATTGAATTCTTCAATCATGAACAGCGAAGATTTGGCGGGGAGATTGATGCGGAAGAATTACAAGATTTAACATATGAAAAACTGGAGCAGCTTACGGGATATTTCGGTTTAACAAAACTGCTGGATGTGGCTGATTCGTTCAAAATCAGAGGTTGGAATATAAAAAACAACTTCAATTACACAATTACTTGTGAAGCCAATGGAACGATCTCAATAAACAAAACTTTTGTTGGTATACTTTAAGGGTTTCTTCCCTTGCTACAAGGAAGGACTTTGTACTTTTACGACTTCTCTTACAAGCAAAAGCAGAGATGACAAAGTCATCTCTCCTTTTTGCTTTACATTGTCTCACCGAAGGGGCTCGGACCCTGAGAGGGCATGGGGCAAAAATCAAAGCGGCAGCAATCTGATGCTGCCGCTATTTCAATATTCCTCATGATACTCCAGCTGCTGCTTCACCCAATGGCTGTTGGGGTCGTGGTAGGGTGCGGGACCCTCAAACTCGCTGTCGTCTATGCTCATATCCGCGCGTATTGCGCTGTCATATACTGAGCGACCGATAAACGGAATGGGTATCCGCGCCAGCCTGAAGAGGAAGCGGGCGTGGAACTGCACCTCCGCCGCGAAGCAGTTAAAAGAGGTGCAGGCGGTATGAGTGGCCAGAATGGCGTATTTTTCAGGCATCGTAAGCTGCTTTGGGTCGCCGATATATATCCGCTCATGATCACAGACGGTGCTGCCGGCTTTTACATTGTTGCCGTTAATGAAGTCCGGTATCCGCCGCTCCTTATTATCCGCTTCACCGGCGGTGAAGCGGGAGTACAACTGCCCATACGCCTCCGGCACGGGCAGGCTCCCGTCCCCGGCGAAAGAGGCGATGTGCTGCACATACATCTGCGCAATGAGGTAGGGGCCCTGTGCCGATGCACGGTCAAAATAGTCCTTCAGCGCCGTATGGTGCGTCTGCCCAGCGTGAGCCACAACGCGGTTGATTTCTTGGCTGAGCGCGGATGCGCTGTCTGCCGATTGGGCGTCAAGACAGTTCAGCAGTGCATTTTCGTCAAAGGCGATAAACGACACGGTGACGCCCGGCGTGTCGCCGTCGCCCCCGTCATGCTCCTGCTCCCTGAGCTTGAAAAGGCTGTACACATGGCCGCCCTCACATTCGACGGCGTACAGATGCCAATCGTCAAAGTAAAGGCTGCACGGCTGCATGACACCCTCCGAGTCGGGAAAACCGGTGATCTGCCGCCGTGACAGGATCTCCGCCAGTGACGGTTCCGCCGCCCGGAAGCCGTCGTCGGTGCAGCACAGCTCATCGCCGCTTATGCAGCCCATTGTTATAAGCGCGGTGAAAAGGTGGGGCGTGTTGTGCTTCATAGGTGGTGCAATGCTCCTTCGCTGCGGACTTAAAGTGCAAAACAGGCGCCCGCCGAACTGTGCGGGCGCCTGATGATATGCGGTGCTTACTCGGCCTTTACGATCTCGGCCTCGGGTGCGTTCTTCTTAACGCTCTCAATGCCATTGATTGCGCCGGCCTTGGACTTATAGCCCTCGCTGACGGCGATGACCTGACCGTTGGTGGCCTTCAGACGGAAGCGGAACTCACCGGCCTTGTCCTCGTACAGCTCAAACTTGGGGTGCTTTACAGCCTCGTAACCTTCAACAGTCTGATCCTCGATGCCGCCGACGCAGTTGTTCTTAACACTGTCGATGCCGTTCAGGCAAGCGTCCTCAGTGGTGTAAACCTCGGAGGTGGCGATGACTTCACCGTTGGAAGCCTTCAGATCGAACTTGATGCCGGTTGCGGTCTCTTTAACTACGAACTTACCCATTACAGAATCCTCCCGATTAATTTTAAGCATAATGTTTACGGATGCGCGTGACCCGTACTCGTACCTGGATTATAACATAATGGGAGCATAATTGTGAATAGCAAAATCAAATTTGCGGAAAATATCGGCGAATTTTCTGTTTACTGTCCGCTCTGCCGGTGCTATACTGGCGGAAAAGACAGCGCCGCACATAGGGCGCAGGCATCCCGGGAGGTAAGTATGGACGACATGACAAAAAGAGCGGCAGAGCATTTTGCCGGCGATATATACGCCACCGAGACCACGGGCATCGTTCTTGAGGAGGCGCGGGACGACTATGCCCGCTGCAGACTTGATATAAAACCCCACCACCGCAACGCCATGGGGCAGGTGATGGGCGGTGCGCTGTTCACTCTTGCGGATTTCACCTTCGCCGTGGCAGCCAACGGCGCCGATTTGGTCACGCCCACCGTCACCCTTTCCGGCAGCGTGGAGTATCTGCGCACAGTCAAAGGCGACAGCGTCACGGCAGAGACCGTCTGCCTTAAATCTGGCCGCGGCACCTGCGTGATGGAGGTGCTTGTCCGGGATGAGACGGGCGCCCTTGTGACAAAGGTGACTTTTACCGGCTACCGCATGCCGCCCAGGGCGTGATGAATCCGCCGCAGAGGATGAGTGGAAATACACAGCAGGTGCGTTATTTCGCACCTGCTGTTTTTGTTATCATTTTGCGCTCACTGCGCTCTCATTTGCCTGCGGCGTGGCGCAGTGCCTTCTCAAGCTGACTGTTGCAGAAGAACCAGTCTCCGTTTGCGCCGCCGGAGGAATCGTCCAGGCGCGCTCCACTGGCGTCCACGGCCTCAAAGCTCACTTCGTAGCCGTAGCCGCTCAGCTCGTCCCGAACCTCAAGATTGCGCGTGTAGGTCTTGTCGCCGGTCATGCAGCTCATATGTATCTTCGGCAGGGGGTTGCCGCCGGCGGCATACTGCCCGGCATACCACATCAGATTATCCTGACTGACGGCAAATTCCTCCGGCGTGCCGTAACCGCTGCCGGTGGGGAAGCTGTGCGCCTTGCCGCTGCGTACGCCGGCCAGGAACCCGTCATCGAAGGAGACGGTGTACACGCCGCCGAAGCGCTCGGGGTGGTTCAGGGCGAACTTTATCGCACCAAATGCACCGCGGGCAAAGCCGAACAGCAGATTGTCCTCGGGTGCTTTGGACAGTATGGGCAAAAAGTCATGGACATAGTCCCAGAGATTATCAAAATAGGTCTGCCACTGGCTTGTGTTGATGCCGTCGTTGTAGCGGCCGTTGCCCATGGTGGGACAGATAAGGGCAAAGCCGTACATGCTGGCAAACAACTCCGCCTGGGTGAAAGACACCCAGTCGCTTGAGGTGTCGAACTTATCGTGCAGCAGCCACATTACCCGACCCTTTTCGGGACGGTATTTGCGCCAGCCCTCGGGCAGAATGATATCAAGTGTGACGGAAGTGCCGCCGGTCATCATCTCAATCCGCATAAAAACGCCCTCCTCTCGGGATGACAATATCTTTGGACGGGTACACGAAATCGCGCTTGAGCGGCAGCCACTCAAGGTACTTTTTAAACGCCTTGTCCCAGAAATCAAAGTTGTGCGTGCCCTCGCACTGGAACCATGTATGGTCCAGACCCAGCGCCTCAAAATGTGCTTTGGCGGTCTGGTTATACTGCCATGTGAAGTCCTCCGTTCCGCAGGCCTGGAACATTCTGGGCATCACTGCGCCCTCCGCCTTCAGCTTTGCCGCCAGGCCGAGAACATCAAGGTCGGTGCCGGGGATGCTGTCCGGGTCGGGGTAATGAATACTGCCGTTATGCATCTGACGAATGTCAGCCGCCACGTCCAGGGGGCTTGCAAAACTGCCCACGCAGGCGTACTTTTCCGGATTGTTCAGGGCGATCCTGTAGGCCAGATAGCCGCCGTATGACAGGCCGGCGATAAAGTTATCCTCCGGCGCGGGGGAGGCGGGGAACATGGACCAGATGAACTCAGGCAGCTCCATTGAAATGCACTTGTAGAAATCGCCCAGCTCAATGTGGCGGCTGACAAAGTCCTGAATGGTGGGCATGACCACGATGACTTTTGCGGCCTCACAGGCGCGCATTATCATGGAATTGAGCGCCCAGTCGTTGAAATCGCCGCCTGCGCCGTGCAGCAGCCAGATCACCTGATACTTTGCACCCTCCGGCATGGGGGTGTAGCCGTTGTCCTGCATCGGAACGACCTTGTGCCCTGCGTTTGGTGCCTTCCCGGGATAGAACACTGCGATGTCCTTGCGCCCGACCCAGTCGGAGCGGTAGTTGATCCTTACATATGGCATATAGAGCGTCGCCTCGCTTTCGATAATTATATATGTATTATAAACGGAGGCAGCACCCGTGTCAATGAAGCGCTTCGTGTATCGGTATGGGTTACTGCGCCGGAATCTTGCGGCAGTGGGGTGACTGTGCTAAACTGTATAAAAGCAGAATGGATTTTTGGGAGAGAACTATGGAGCGGAAAGCGATTGTACCGGATTTTGACAGTATCCCAAGGGAATTTCATACGCTGATCAAGGGTGCAACTGTGTACGACAGCAGTTGCTCAAATGAGGCGCGGGTGCTGTTTATTGACAAAGACGGCGGATACTACCTTAAATCCGCATCCGCCGGGTCTCTTAAAAGTGAGGCAGAGATGACCCGCTGGTTTGCAGCCCGTGGACTTGCTGCGCAGGTCATTGACTATGTAAGCGGTGATGCCGATTGGTTTCTCACACGGTGCGTGCCCGGTGAGGATTGCATCCACCCTCTGTATCTTGCTCAGCCTCAGCGGCTGTGCGACACGCTGGCGGAGATTCTGGTGCGGCTGCATGATACTGACAGTTTTGCCTGCCCTGCGCCTGACAGAACGGTGGAATACATCGCATCGGCGCGCAGCGGATGGGAAGCGGGGCTGTTCCATGCGACACGGCTGCCCGGCGGCAGCGGCATAAGCTCCGCAGATGAGGCATGGCGGCTGATTGAGGAGAACGCACCTTATCTGAAAACTGACACCCTTATCCACGGCGACTACTGCCTGCCTAACATCATCCTGGATAAGTGGCAGCTGGGCGGCCTTATCGACCTCGGTCAGAGCGGGGTGGGGGACAGGCATATTGATCTGTACTGGTGCCTGTGGTCGCTGCACTACAATTTAAAGACCGACAAATACACCGACCGTTTTCTTGATGCATACGGCCGCGGCCGGTTTGAGCCGGAAATGCTGCGGGTAATCGCGGCTTTTGAAGCCTTTGCTTAAACAGAATATGGAACAGTACAGCGCCGGGACATCGGAATTATCCGTTTTCCCGGCGCTGTCTGCGTCATATGTCATATTATGATACCGCTCAGATGGTCTATCTCGTGCTGAATTATCTGCGCCGTCCAGCCGTCAAAACTCTGCCTGCGGCGCTTCATAGTCATATCCTGATACTCCACCTCAATATGCTCGTACCGCTGGGCTTTGCGCAGACCGACAAGGGACAGGCATCCTTCCTCAGCCTCGTATTGACCGCTTCGAGTGCTTATAACGGGGTTGAGCATAACAAGCTGCATCGGCCCGATGCTCACGGCGATTATGCTTTTGTTTACGCCTATCATGTTCGCCGCCATGCCGACGCAGCGGTCGCTGTTGGCGCGCAGGGTGTCCAGTAAATCCCGGGCGGTGCCCAGGTCGGCCTTTGTCGCCGGTTCGGCCCTGCGGCTGAGGAACATTACATCGCGGCAGATGGGTTTAATCATGGCGTAACCTCTTTTCATACTTCCTGCCGATCGCGGCAAGACCATGGGTGTGATTATACAACTGATGATACCTGCCTCCGTCTGCCCTGTCAATAGCCGTATTCCAAACCACGGTAGGCCGCCCTGTGTATCAGTATGAGTAGAACTTGTGCCCGCCGATAGTCACCAGATATGTAAGCCCTGCCGTATAGCCGGGACAGCTGTTGAAGAACAGACAGTCGTCACCCACGATGTCTGCCCCGTCCAGTGCAAGACGGGCGGCGAGGTAGCACTCGTCGTTGGCGTCGTTCCATATTGCGCCGCTGTCCACAGTGGAGAATTGGTAGGGCTGGAACAGTACGCCCGTCACGCTGTCCGGATAGTAGGGTGATGCCATGCGATTCAGCACCACCTGCGCCACGGCGATCTGCCCCTCGAGACATTCGCCCCGCGCCTCGGCCCAGACCACGCGGGCCAGCCACAAAAGCAGATGGGGATCATGTTCCACCCATTCGCGGCCGTTAGAGCTGGGCGTGAGATAGAGAGTACCGCTGTCCTGCGACCATGTGCTGTCCAGAGCCAGTGCGCCGCACAGCGCGTCCAGGGGAATAAGAAGCTCGTCTAAGTCCACCACGGGACTTTTGCCCAGCCATATGTAATGGTCATCAACACACAGGTATTTTTTCCGCGGGTCGGCGGTAACACTGTGCACCCCGTCTGACACGGTGACGGCCCCGTCATCGCTGCAATCTATATCGGTAAAACCCGCAGCCATGGATATGCAGACAAAGGGCAGCAGTATCTCGCCCCCGGATACCAGAACCATTCCCGGCTGGCAGGCGTCCAAACCGTTCAGGCTGACCGCTGATACATAAGTTATCTGCTCTGCGGGCAGCGCGTCATCGTGCCCGCTGTCTGCTTCGGCTGCCAACGGCGATGCGCCCAGCGGCAGCATAAGTGCCGCCAGAAGGACGGCAATGGCTTTTGTCATGTTTTCCTCCGATGTGGTGATTTTTGGATATATCTATCGTCGGAAACCATTTTACGTCGGAGGATCTGCAAAGCCTGTCGAAACAGGAAATGTCGCCAAAAGATTGCAGAAAATGATGAATCGTGATACAATACTTTGTACTATAGCTTTTGGCTTCTGCCGGAAAGGAAATACAATGATAAACTTCAAGGATATTGAATATAAGCGCCCCGATATCGAGGCCCTGCGCGCTGCTGCCGCTGAGCTGGGTGCCCAGCTGGAGGCCGCTGACAGCTTTGAGGAGGTTGAGGAGATCTTCTTCAAGGCGCAGGATGTCATCTGCAATGTCAGCACCGATATGACCGTCTGCAGTATCCGCCACGACATAGACACCCGTGACGAGTTCTATGATAAAGAGAACGAATATCTGGACAGTATCGCCCCTCAGGTGGAGGAGATCGAGATCGACTTCATGCGCAGGCTGATGAATGGCCCGTACAAGGCGGACTTTGCAGCCAAATACGGGGACCTGCTGTTTGTGAATATGGAGATGGCGGAAAAGTCCATCGCGCCCCAGATTATGGAAGACCTGGCACGGGAAAATGAACTGACCAGCGCCTACCGCAAGCTGCTTGCCTCTGCCCAGATACCCTTTGAGGGCGGTACATATACCCTTTCCCAGATGACCCCATTCAAGCAGGATCCGGACTCACAGCGCCGCCACGCCGCCTGGAAGGCGGAGGGGCAGTTCTATGTGGACAACGGCGACAAGCTGGACGAGCTGTACGATCAGCTGACTCACCTGCGCGATGAAATGGGCAGGAAGCTGGGCTACGACGGCTATCAGCAGCTGGGCTACTACCGTATGCAGCGCAACTGCTACACCCGCCAGGATATTGAGGCATTCCGCGCCGCCGTGAGAGAGCATCTTGTACCCCTTGCCGACAAGCTCTACCGCCGTCAGGCACAGCGCATGGGCTTTGAATACCCCCTGAGCTTTGCCGACGCCGGCCTTGAATTTAAGAGCGGAAACGCAAAACCCGCCGGCACCCCTGACGACATCCTTGCCGCCGGCAAAAAATTCTACCATGAGCTGTCGCCCGAGACGGCGCAGTTTATTGACGAGATGTATGAATACGGCCTTCTGGATGTGCTCAGCCGCACCGGCAAGGCGGGCGGCGGCTACTGCACGGATCTTGCCAGATACCGCATGCCCTTTATCTTCGCCAACTTTAACGGCACCAGCGGCGATGTTGAGGTCATCACTCATGAGGCGGGGCACGCTTTTGAAGCGTGGCTGGCTAAGGATGTGCCCATCGTCAGACAGTGCTGGCCCAGTATGGAGGCCTGCGAGGTTCATTCCATGTCCATGGAGTTCTTCTCCTGGCCCTGGGCTGAGGATTTCTTCGGCGGTGACGCGCGCAAATTCCGCTTCAGCCATCTGGCGGGTGCAATCACCTTCATTCCCTACGGCACCCTGGTGGACCACTTCCAGCATGAGGTGTACGACCATCCGGAAATGACCCCGGCCGAGCGCCATGCCACATGGAAGCGCCTTCTGGGCGTGTATATGCCCTGGATGCGACTTGACGGTGAGATCCCATTCTACTCCGAGGGTAAGGGCTGGCAGCGCCAGAGCCATATTTACGGCTCGCCCTACTACTATCTGGACTACTGTCTTGCCCAGACCATGGCGCTTAAATTCTGGGCCATGATACAGGAGGATACCAAGTCCGCGTGGGAGATTTATATGCGCTACACCAGACAGGCCGGTACCAAGACCTTTACCGACCTGCTCAAGGGTGCGGATCTACCCAGCCCCTTTGACCCCAGCGTTCTGCGCGATGTTTGCGCCGCGGCAGGGGAGTATCTGGATATTTACGACCTGAGCGGCATTGAATAATGAGAGGGAGGAAGAGACCATGAGTCAAACGCGCCTTTATGCCGGCGCGGGTAAGTCTAAACTTGCCTTCCCTGACGGCTTTTTCCCCCAGCATGAGGATATCAACGGCATCCATACCGATATGCATGTCCGCGCGCTGATAATTGATTGCGGCCCAAGGGCGGCGCTTGTGTCGGTCGAGCTGGCCTCAATCCGACCCTTTGAGCTTATTGACGAGCTGCGGGACATCGTTGCGGAGATCAGCGGCGCGCCCCGTGAGAATACATGGCTGTGTGTGACTCACTCGCTTGCCGCGCCTCACACCCCGCCGGTTAGCGATACCTTCCGCTTTGACGCCTACATGAATGCAATCCGCACCGCCCTTACAGACAGCGTCACTCAGGCGGCGGAAACTCTCCGCCCGGCAGTCTTCGGCTGGGGCGTGGGCAGCAGCGATGTCATCGTCAACCGCGATATCGAGAGTGTTGACGGCTGGTGGATGGGAATGGGCGGCGACGGCCCCTCTGACCCCACGCTAAGTGTGCTGCGCTTTGATGACGCTTCGGGTAAGCCCATCGCGCTGGTATACAACCACGCCCTAAAGTCCAGCGTGCTGGAGGCGGCGGTAATGTCCGACGGCTGGAAATACGCCTCTGCCGACCTGTGCGGCGAGGGCAGCCGCATTGCGGAAGAGAGATTCGGCGTACCCACCCTGTTTTTCATGGGTGCGGGCGGCGATCAGTTCCCCAAAATGATGGCCACACATTATGCTGTGGGCGAGGACGGCAGATTGTACCTGGCGGAGCATCGTGAGAAGGGCTATGACATGCTCAGCGAGCTTGGCGGAGTGCTTGGTGCGGATATTGTGTCCGTGGCCGAGGGCATTGTCTGCGGCGATATCGCCCCCGTGGTGGAGCTTGCGCGCATCGATTTTGCAGTCCCGGGAAAGGCAGTGCATGATTACGGCCCCAATTTCATGCCGCCGGTGCGTAACTTTGTCTATCAGGCTGCTGCTGATGAACAGGTCAGGGTGGAGTTTCTGCGTATTGGCGACTGTGCCGTTGTGGGCAACAAGTCCGAGCTGACCACCCCCATCATGGACGAGCTGAAGGCGCGCTCACCCTTTGAAAATACCATGTTTTTCTCCATGGTCAACGGTGGACAGGGCTACATCGCCGACGACACCCAGTTTGAGCGCTGTCTGCATGGCGCAGTGCGCTCTCCCATTGGCCGGGGTGCCGATAGAATCTTCCTTGAGAACACCCTTGCCCGCCTGGGTACCATGTACAGCGGGGATGAGTAATCCCCACTGTGTCCTGCATGGCGGTTTGCGTGAGTGCAGATGTGCCGTTTATTATTTTTGAAGTCCAAAATAGTATATTTTTAATTATAAATAGGAGGATATTTTTATGAAGATCATCATTCGTGCTGACGACGTCGGCTACACCGATCTTTGCAACATCGGCGCTTTTGAGACTATGTACAACGGCGTGGTCACGGCTGCCGATGTCATGCTGGACACTCCCGGCGCAAAGGACGCACTGCGCCGCCTTAAGGAGATGCCCTGGATCTCCACCGGCTGGCACACCCATTTCTGGGGCTCACCCCTGCTGGATCCTGCCAAGGTGCCCAGCATCTACGACAAAAAGACCGGCCACTTCCGTACCGACATCGCCAAGGCCGACGATGTGGTATTTGAAGAGATCCTTGCCGAGTGCCGCGCCCAGATGGAGATGTGCGTTTCCATTCTTGGCAAGCCCCTGGATACCGGCGCAACCGCGGGTCTGAGCGATGCCAAACCCTTTGGCCGCGCCATCATGCAGGTCTGCGACGAATACGGCATCCCCTACAACTACTGCTACAAGAAGGCAAAGCATAAGGTCACCGGCGAGGTCATTGACTCTGCACCCCTGGACAAGTGGATTGACCGCAAGTGCTACTGCCTCAATCCCGGCCCGGCGTACTCCGCTCTCTTCACCGACTCTTTGACCGAGTGCGAGAAGTATGACCCTGCCAGCTACTACATCGATGACAAACAGTGCGCCGGCGACTATCCCGAGGACGCTGTCCTTGAGCAGAGCTGGCACCCCGGCTACCCCGATTGGTACGTCTATCACGAGGGTGATCAGGGCCCTGCCGCCCGCAATTTCATTCTGGCCCGCATCATGGATGTGGAGGCTCTTACCAGCCAGCGCCTGAAGAATTGGATCCGCGAGAATAAGGTTGAGCTTATGAACTTCCGCGATGCCCTTTACGGCACCAAAGAGTACCAGAGCCACCTGCGCAATACCGGCAGCGACCTGTTCGTGGGCTGAAGGCAGAACTGAACATTAAAAGACCCGCCTATCGGCGGGTCTTTTTTCGTCTCTATTCAAGCTGGTCGCCTTCGCGGATGTTATGGATGTGGAACTCCATCTCAAACACTGTGCTGCGGTGGGATGAAAAGCTGCCGCCGATGTGATAAATGGCGCTTCCATCCAAAAGGGGCAGCGTCCAGCCTAGCTCACTTTCCTCCAGATCCTCCGGCGAGAGGGTGTAAGCCTCGCTGCCGTCCAGCGGCTCGACGCGGACATATATACTGTCCGGGTCGTAGCTGAAGCCGAAATGCAGCGCTGTGATGTCTGCACCGTGGAAATAGCAGGCACCGTCCTCTTCGCGGTTGGCATACGGATCCTCCCGTGTACCGTCTGCGTCGTGCAGGCGCAGGCATTCACCGTTGGTCCATGCAGGCTCTCCGTTAAAAAAATCCGGCTCAACGGTGAACACCATATACGGAAGCACTGGATTCGGGTCCGGGTTGGGTGCGTCATAATCCAAAAGGGAGTGGATATAATCCCAGTCAATAGGGGAGGTGACCTGATAATAGTCAAGGCGCATATTTCTGTTGCCCTTGTACCTGCTGAAGGTGGACACGGTGAGCATATCGCCATTGAGCATTATTCTGCCGATGTCGCCCTCACTGTCATAGAATATCTCCAGCACATAGCCGCTGCAGCCGTGGCTCCATATGCCGCTGTCAAGGCGCCTTAGCTGCAGGTCGCCCAGATAGTCAGTCAGAGCCTCCTCGTTCCATGCGTAAAGCCTTTGGTCATTGTCATCCTGCACATCAAATGGGATGGAAACAGTGCGGGTGCAGGTGTAGATGCGCCCGATGGGGCCGTGGGGGTTGGGGTCAAATATCAGCTCATCCATACTGCCAGAAAGGGTGGAGATGCTTATCCAGCCTCCGGTAAAACCCAAGACAAGGCTTAAAAGGCCGACAACAACCG
>JAZUPH010000055.1:0-13113 GCA_045605145.1 Oscillospiraceae bacterium
CCCAAAGAGCTGAAGGTGCCCAGTTACATTATCTATAACACCCTCCTCCCCGGGAACATCCCCTACGAAGAGGTGGAGAGCCTTGAAGAGGCAATGCCCCGTCTGGACATCCTGTACATGACCCGCATCCAGCGTGAGCGCTTTGACGACCCCTTCGAGTATGAGCGACTGAAGGACAGCTACATCTTGGACACCGCCAAGATGGCGCTGGCTAAAGAGAAGATGTGCGTGCTGCATCCTCTGCCCCGCGTAAACGAGATAAGCGTCAAGGTGGACGACGACCCCCGCGCTGCCTATTTCCGGCAGGCCCTCAACGGCAAGTATATGCGCATGGCTCTCATCCTCAAGCTGCTGGATGAGGCAAAGGCAGACCCCATCCGCCGCGGCGGCCACGCCGACAAAAAGGGGGAGCTTATCCGCGGCCATGTTTGCAGTAACCCGCGCTGCATCACCACCACCGAGCAGGAGCTGGAGCAACTGTTCCGCCTGACCGATCCGGCGGAGAACATCTGCCGCTGCATCTACTGCGAGACGAAGATACGTCTGTAAGCCATCACCCAGACAAACAGAAAACGGGAACCGATCGCAAATCGGCTCCCGTTTTTTATATGCATTTCTCGATCAGTCCATAGGTGACTTGGTCTTTTTAAGGCTGCTGTATGCCTCTTTCGCCCGTTCTGCATCCTGGGGCGTGACCGCGGCGCGCTCACTGTAGCGGGCGGGGGCGTAGATGGCGGCAAGCTGTCCGGTATCGCCGCCGGGGAAATAGGCCGCGCTCATCTCCGCCAGCTCTTTGCTGGTGTTGCCCGGCTTTGAGCGCATACCGCGCCGCCGGCATTCCACAAGGAATTTTGCGTAATAGTAGCGCACTGCCATGCGCGGGTCGCGGGGACGCAGCACACTGCGGCGGCGGCGCTTTGCGCCCGGCTCAACACTTTCCCGCAGCTCGCTCCATGGGTCCTCATTTTCCTCGCGGCGGCCCTTGCCGAGAAGGCGGCGGAAAATGAAAAACAGCACCACAGCGACTATCAGCGCAACGAGAATGTAGCCCAGTATGCGAAGCCACAGGATATCCCCTGTTTTGTCCACAAACTCATCCTCAAGACCCAGCATTTCCGCGGCGGAACGCAGGTCCATGACCACTTCCTTCTCCTCCCCCTTGCTGAACAGGGAGATAAGCCAGAAGAAGCCCTTGAACAGGCCGTAAAAACCCATACCAAGCAGAAGCACCGCGCCCAGCAGGACGACCGCCACAACATTCTGGTACAGGAACTTGATGACAGCAAGCACCATCTGGGGCGCACGGCCCACGGTCAGTATGGCACAGCCCGCCACAAAGGCCATGATGAAAATGGCCTGTTTCGTGCCGCTGGGTGTAACCTCACGCAGCATACGAAGAAGGCACACGCCCACCGAAAGCATCAGCGCCAGATAGGGCACGGCGGCAATAAATGCCTCACCCACCCATTTGCACAGCAAAAACGCAGGCAGCATTATTAGCAGAAGGCGCAGACCAAAGCCGTAGTGGCCGCGGAACTCTTCATATTCCACATTGATCCGGCCCGTGACAAGGGACCAGCCCACATACAGCCACGCCGGCATGAGATGTATCGCCGGCCACAGACCCGGCCAGACAACCAGCGCAAAAATCGGAAGCGCCAGTACCGGCACCCTTTTTGTAAGCTCAACATTGCGGCCGCGCAAAAAGGCCTCCAGCCCCACGGCGGCGCACAGCAACAGCATCCCCAGCGCCGAAGGCGGCGTGCGGAAGAATACCACCAAATAAAAACCCGTCAGTGAATAGTACAGGGACAGGTCAAAAATCAGTTTATAGATACCTGCCATTATGTCTCCGTTTCAAGATGGATATACCCCAGGGCGACACTGCGCCCGGGGCCGTCAAAGCTCGGACGCCGCGATAAACAGCGGGTCCACACCCGACTCGTCATGCAGCAGCTTCAAAGCCGCCTGCATCTGGTCATTGTCATAGGGCGCGATAAGCACGAATGCCGCGCCGCTGCCTGCGGCACGGACGGCGATGGAGGCCAGCTCCTGGGCGGGACAGCGGGAGGCGGCGTAGACACGGGCCAGCGTTTCCAGCATGTCGCCGTGGTGACCGGGGCCGGCGTTGCAGCTCCACACCCGGCGGCCGGAAAAGCCCCACAAAGGCGCGTTGGTGTACAGGTCAATATTTACGCCCCGCTCTGTCAGACTCTCGCACACGGTGCGGGCCGCGGAACAGCACTTGTCAAGGGTTACGCTGTCCATGGGGCCGATACCGTTGGTCGCCAAAAGCACCGTGCAGCTCAGATCCCGGGTGAAGTCAAACTCACGCACCATCAGCTCACCCCGTCGGGCGCTCTGTGTCCAGCTTATGGTCTTCATAGGTTCGCGGCCGGTGTATTCCCGCACGCCCATGGTGATGATCGGGTCGCGGATGAGGTGCCGCCGGGCGATCATGTCGCCGCAGTAGCTGCCCAGTGCATCGTGCAATTGGCTGCTGTCCAGTGGTTTGGGGTAGACCAGCACCTCATGCCGGTCATCGAAAGTGCGCTCAGTCTCTTTCAGGCCGAGGAAGTCACCGCGTCTGAGCGTGGCGCCCTCGAAAATATGCATCCCGCGTTTGTGCAGGCTGGTGGGCATACTGCGGCGCACCCGCTGGTGACCCCACAGGCGATAGGTGCTGCCCACGGATTTGCTGAAACGCTCTTCCTGTGATTCCAGCCCCTCGGGCAGCATGGCATCAATGGGATAGCTCACTTCCGCGCGGACGTAGGTGATGGGCAGGCGACCCGTATTGGTGACCGTGGTCAGAATGTCAAAAGGCTGATCCGGCTCCACCCTGTCAACGGACGGCTTATACTCAAACTCAACATGGCTCAGACTGTCATGCAGTGAGAATATCTCCAGCGCCGCACCCAATATAATAAGAACGACAAGGAATACTACCATTATTTGGCTCCTTTACGGCGGTGTGACGCCGGGGTCACTGCCTGTCCTCCAGCGGTACGCGCAGCTGCTGCGCCAGCTCACGGACGAGGGCGTCATCCTCGCCGCGCTTGACACTGCCGGCGGTGGTGAGTCTGTGGGCCAGTACGCAGGGCGCCAGTGCCTTCACATCCTCGGGCATGACATAGTCGCGGCCGGCAAGAGCTGCCGCCGCCTGAGAAGCCTTGTACAGGGCAAGTGCACCGCGGGTGGAGACACCGATGCGGATGCGGCTGTCATTTCTGGTCGCCTGGATAATATCCATTATGTACGCGGCAACATCATCGGATACCTCAACCTCATGGACGGCCTTTTTAAGGGCGGCGGTCTCCTCATCGGTGACCTGCGCCTGAAGCTGCTCAACCAGATAGGTGGTATCCTCACCGCGCAGAACGCTCAGCTCCTCATCCCGCTGCATATAGCCAAGGCTCAGCCGCATGAAGAAACGGTCGGTCTGCGCCTCGGGCAGGGGGAAGGTGCCGTAGCTTTCAAGGGGGTTCTGGGTGGCCATTATCATGAACGGCTCCGCCATGGGATAGGTATCGCCGTCAACAGTGACCTGATGCTCTGCCATTGCCTCAAGCAGGCTGGACTGAGTACGGGGAGTGGCGCGGTTAATCTCGTCGGCAAGGACCACATTTGCAAAGACCGGGCCGGGACGGAACTCAAACGCACCGCTCTTCTGGCTGTAGAAATTGATGCCGGTCAGATCGCTGGGCAGCAGGTCGGGCGTAAACTGGACGCGCTTAAAGCTGCCGCCGACAGTCTTGGCGAAGGCGCGCAGCAACATGGTCTTGCCGGTGCCGGGCACGTCCTCAAGCAGGATATGACCGGAACAAAGGAAGCATATAAGCACCTTTTCGATAACATCTGCCTTGCCTTTGATAACTTTCTGGCAGTTATCCATAACTTTTGCGCGATAATCGGTGAACATCTGGACATTCATGGGCATTGCTCCTAAATACTTAAAATTTTAAAACGATACCTTATTATATTATCAAATCCGTCCTTATGCAACATTTTTTATGTGGCACAAATATGTCAAACGCCACCCCGCAGCAGCTGTATCTCCCTGCTAGGCACTTGCCCTTTGCGCCTTTAAGTGGTAGTATAAGCCTTGGGCCGTCCATTGGCGGCACAGTTAGCATGTCTTTGGAGGACGCATGAAAAGATCCCGCCGCCACCTGCGCCGCCTTGTGATCCTGGCGGCAGTGCTGGCTTTAATGTGCCTTGACAGCCGGCTGAGGCTGGACAGGGCAGAATACACCGTCACAGCGGAAAACATCCCCGCCGCCTTCCAGGGCTGGCGCATAGTACAGCTGAGCGACCTGCATCTGAGCCAATTCGGTGAGGATAACGAAAGACTCATCCGCGCCGTTTTGGACGCGCGGCCGGACATCATTGCCATCACCGGGGACATGGTGGACACCGACACCGGCTGGGAGGATTATGTGCGCTCTCTCATGGCTCAGCTTACGCCCATCGCGCCGGTGTACTATGTGTCCGGCAACCACGAATGGGCGGCCGGCATCGCCCGGGACCTGTTTGATGTTTTGGCAGACTGCGGCGTGACAGTGCTGAGAAATCAATATGTACCCATCGAAATAGACGGTGAGCGTATCGTGCTGGCCGGTGTGGACGACCCCAACGGCCCGTGGGACATGATAAGCCCCGCCGGGCTTTATCAGCGCATCGAAGCCGACTACACCGGCGCATATACCGTTCTGCTGGCCCACCGCAATACGGAGCTGTACACCTACGCCGAAGCGGGCTTCGACCTGACCCTCTGCGGTCACGGACACGGCGGCGTGATCCGCCTGCCGTTTACCGACGGCCTTATCAACACCGAGCGGGAGTGGTTCCCCACCCACACCAGCGGACTGTACGAGCTTGACGGCATGACCGCCGTTGTATCACGGGGACTGGGCAACAATCTGCCCGTCCCCCGCTTCCTCAACCGTCCCCACATCCCGGTTGTGATACTGGGGAGCGAATAACGGTTGACATAATATCAGCGCCGCGAAGGAGCGGCATTTACAGGAGGGCTGCATATGAGCGCCGAAAAGCACAACTTAACATCCGGCGTGCTGCCCGAATTGCTCCACGGCAGCGGCCTGCGTTTTGAGATACTGGATGAGTGCGCCTCCACCAATCTGCTGGCGAAGGAGCGGGCTGCACAGGGTGAGGCGGAGGGTCTGGTAATCATCGCCCGCCGACAGAGCGCAGGGCGCGGGCGCCTTGGGCGCAGCTTCTATTCACCCGACAGCAGCGGCCTGTACATGACCCTGCTGCTGCGTCCCCGGCTCTCTGCCAAAGATACCGCCCTTTTGACCACCATGGCCGCCGTTGCCGCGGCACAGGGGATTGAAGAGCTTAGCGCCCAAGACAGCAAAATTAAGTGGGTCAACGATATATATCTTCACGGCCGTAAGGTCTGCGGCATCCTTGCCGAGGCGGGTTTTCGCGCTGACGGAGGGGTGGAATGGGCCGCAGTGGGCATCGGGGTTAACATAACGCCGCCGGAAGAGGGCTTTCCCACCGAGCTGGAGGGTATTGCCGGCGCAGTATTCGCCCGGGGTGACGAGCCGCAGGACGCCCGGGACAGGCTGGCCGCGGGCATCCTCCGCCGTTTTATGGCGATGTACCGCGCCCTTCCGGACAGCGGGCACTACGACGAATACAAGCGCCGCCTGATGGTGCTGGACCGTGAGGTGACGGTACACAGCCCCACGGGTGCGTGGACGGGCAGGGCGCTGGAGCTTGACCGCGATTTCCGCCTTTTGGTGGACTCGGGGGAAGGACGGCGCGAATGGCTGTCCACCGGCGAGATCAGCGTGAGACTGAGGTAAGCCCATAGGGAATATAACAATGCACCCCGCCGAAGCCTTCGGCGGGGTGCGTTTTATTCAGCTTTCAATCTCTACACTGATATTCGGGTACTTTTCACACAGCTCCCGGAACAGGCGCAAAAGCGCCGGCAGTTTTCGTAAAACCGGCTCTGCCGCTGTTTGCGTCCCTCGCAGACACAGGCGCAGCGGGGCTGTGTACGCCGCATATTTCTCCCGCAGGCAGTCGTACAATGCGTCCAGATTTCTGCCGTAATACTCCGGCAGGCAGAAGATCTCCTTAAGGCGCAGGTGCATTTCCCGCAGGCTGTCGCAGCCGTCCAGATCCACGATCAGTGTCTCGCCCGGCTCACAGCAGGGGCAGAGGGCGAGGACTTCATCAAGGCATTTTATCTCGTGATGGATGCAGATATCTTCCGGCACGGGCACACCCTTGGGGTTAAACCAGCAGCAGATGATTCCCGCGTTGCTGCCGCCTTTCATATCGCTGGTGAGGGAGTCGCCCACGATCATCACCTCATCCGGCGCAAACTCACCCGTCTGCGCCCAGACGGCTTCAAAAAAGCCGATGTTGGGCTTCTCGATCCCTATATCCTCAGAAATGAACACGCCGTCCAGCAGTGCATCCAGACCGGAGGCGGCCAGCTTGCGCTGCTGCGCCACCTTGGTGCCGTTGGTGACGGCGTACTGCTTTACGCGGCCGCAAAGCGCCCGCACCGTCTCAAGTGCGCCGGGGTAGAAAACCACCGTGTCCCCAAGGGAGACCTGATAGCGCTCATTAAATGCGGCAACACAGCCGGTGTCCAGCCCGTGTCCGGAGAAGAACTCAACAAAGCGCCCCTCAAGCACCTGCTGCTTTGTCAGCTCGCCCCGCTCCATCCGCCGCCAGTAGCCGGCGTTGATGAGGGAGTATTCTGCCAGCATTTCGTCCGTACATTCGCCCAGACCGAATGCGGCAAAGCAGTCCCGTATGGCATTTTTCTCGGCCGCCACAAAATCCAGCAGCGTTCCGTCCACATCCCAAAGTATGGCCTTGATGCCCATGTCAGTTCCCCTTTCAGCGGTACTGCACCCAGTATAGCACAGGCCGTCCCGTGAGGCAACAGGCGGCAGCACGGCGGTCGGACAAAGGGGCGATCATTGTTTCAAGTACGCACATACTCACCGCCGGCGTTACCGATGTCCGCTCTCTCTGCTCATCAATAATTGAGATATATATCATAAATCAAGATATGGACTTATACCGGCCTTTCGCTATAATTAAGAAAGAATCTTCTAATATCCCGAAAGGAACAAAACAGTATGACTATATTTTCTAAAAATCTAAAGCGATTCCGGGTTGCAAAGAACATGACCCAGGAGCAGGCGGCAGAAGCGCTGGGTGTCAGCACACAGACAGTTTCCAGGTGGGAGTGCAACACCACCTTACCGGATGTGACCATCCTGCCGAAGATCGCCGCGCTGTATTGCGTAACCATTGATGACCTGTACAAAGAATCCAGTGTTGCCTATGACAACTACGCGCAGCGGCTTGGCAGTGTGTTTGAAGCCAGCCATAAACCCGAAGACTTCATGCAGGCATATATGGAATATCAGAAGCTGCTGAAGTCCGGAAAATACACTACAGAGGATCTGAGACTTTATGGAATCCTTCACCAGTACATGATGCAGGTATGCCGGGATAAGGCGGAAGAAATCTTTGATCGGGTAATTAAGAAAGGTCCCGCAGAGGATCCCGACGTCTACTGGTCTACCCGCAGGCAAAAAGGATATTTTCTCTGGGAGATTGGTCGCAATCAGGAGAATATCAACACATTCCTTCCCTTGGTCGAAAGCGGCAGTAAAGATTTGCAGGAATGGATTTGTCTGATCCAGGCATATACATTTGCCGGGAACTACGATACCGCCTGGGATTGGGTGCGAAAAGCGGAAGCCAAATTCCCGGAGAGTGCTATCCTGCATATCTACGCAGGGGATTTGCTGCGATCCATGAAGCAATACGGTGAAGCCTTTCCTCACTGGAAACGGGCGTTGGAAATGGAACCTGAATGGTGCGATCCTGCATATTCCATGGCTTCGTGTTATGAGGAAATGGGTGACTGGGCAAATGCCTGTGCGGTATATAATCAGATTGCGGACAATCTGGAGCGCCGGGGTTTTGACGCAGAAGTAAACTGGCCCCGAACTCTTGCACACAAGTGCCAGGAGAAGATCTCCGGCTAAACATAAAGCCCCCATTCTCAGGAGCGGGGGCATCCTTTATAACAGAGTGCGGTTGTCACAGTTGGTTTTCGGGCGATCAATGATCTCCCCTGCGATATGGATGTGAAGCCATCATTGACAAATCCCATACAGGAATTGATACTGGTATTTCATGGCAGTCTATGCTATAATATTTTCAACACCTTAACCCGCGTTCTGCGGGGCGACTGCATAATTACAGGAGGAAAAATTGATGAGCTTTAAACATCTTTACTGCGGCGCATGGAACTTTAAGGTCCCCGTCAGCGGCGTTGTGACCTTCCGCGCGGATGATGCCACCGGCGAAGTGGTTGACGCGGGCGTGTACGGTGCAGACCATGCCGCACAGTCCATTATTGCCCTGGCCGGCGATTTCCTGGTATCCGTATGCGAATACAGGACCGGCGGCAAAGTGCTCAGCTATCGCATCAATGCGGACGGTAGTCTGGAGGTTGTCGACGTGCTGGAAGTTGACAGCACCATGCTCAGCTACATTACCGCGGCACCCAATAACAAGTATGTATTCACCTCCAGCATGGGCAACGGCACCGTGCGCATGATTAAGATTGAGGATGACGGCAAGCTCACCCTGAAGGATGAGTTCCGCCTGACCGGACACAGCGTTACCCCGCGCCAGAACTGCGCCAAGACCCATTCTGTCATGGTCTCACCCGACGGCAATCTGCTGGCTGCCGCCAACCTTGGCGTAGACGAGGTTGAGCTGTTCAAAATTGACTATGAGAAAGAGCGCCTGTGCCTGCTGTCCTCCAACCCGGTGGACTTCGGTAAAGAGCCGCGCCACATGGCCTTCCACCCCAGCGGCAAGTACCTGTATGTACTGACCGAGTCCGGCAACCGCCTGTATGTTTTCCTGGTCAAGGGCGACAGCCTGCAGGAGCTGGCAGTTTACAAGACCCTCGATCCCAACGGCGTTCAGAGCGGCAGCGCAGCCGACATCGTTCTGAGCCGTGACGCCCGTTTTATCTACTCCACCAACCGCGCCCAGAACAACATCGCCGTGTGGAAGATTCTGGACAGCGGCCTGCTGGACATCGTGGGCTATTGCTTCAGCGGCGGTGAGGGTCCCCGCGGCCTGAACATCTCACCCGACGGCAAGACCATGCTGTGCGCCAACAACGGTGACGGCACTGTCGTGGCTATGGAGATCGATACCGACACGGGCCTGCTTGGTGAGGCTTATGTAACACTCAGCGTGGTCGGCGCCGGCTGCGTACGCAGTGTCTGAACAGCCCCGGCGACAAAGAAAATATGACAGCACAGCCGCCTCCGTTATGGAGGCGGCTGTTTTCTTATGGGACGAAAACCATGTTCTATGCGCGTGGTTCCAAAAAGGTTATACCTTTGAGGAATCCCACCGCAGCGAGAGCCTCCCTCTGATGAGGGAGGTGGATTCGCCGAAGGCGAGGACGGAGGGAGAGAAAACAGGAAAGGAAACTCTCTCCCCCAGTCAGCCTGTTCGGCTGACTGCCCCCTCGTCAGAGGGGGCCAATAAGAAACACCACCGCCAGCTGAAGTTGGCAGCAGGGTAAGTGTGCGACAGGAATCGTTTTCGGGAGTCTTAAGGCGCTGCCGGTAAAGGCCCCTTACTGTAGCAGCGCATGTCACCCGTTTTACGCGTGGTCATGACTATGTGGCAAAACGCGGTTTATTTGACCGCTTTCAGCGTGTGTGTCGCGCCCCAGCTGTCGAGCACCTCAACCGATGCAAAGCCCGCTTTAATAAGGGCCTGGGTTTCGTGCAGCACGGTAAGCGGTATATCGTAATGGTATGATTCGTCTTCCGAAAGGCCCTGCTCCGCCTTCAGTGTGAAAAAATTCCTGCGGTGCATCTGCTCTTCTTCGTCCGACAGGGAAAAATAGTCCGTCAGTATAAAATATCCCCCATCCCTCAGTGCCCTGTGCAGCCTGGCATAGAGGGGGATTTTCTCCTCCATTGTAAAATGGTGCAGACTTTCCACGGATACGGCGGCATCAAAATCGCCCTCACCGAAGGGCAGGTCAAAGTATGAGCCCGCGATAAGTGTAATGTCCTTTCCGGCCAATTTCCTTTCCAGTGCCGACAGCATCCCTGGCGACAGATCTATCCCCGTTACCCGGGCAGTGGGACACAGGGAGTAGTATTCCTCCAGCTCCAGACCCGTGCCGCAGCCCAGGTCCAGTATCCGGCTGTTTGCCGCCTTTGGCAGGCACTTTGCCGTGAAGGGATAGAACTTATCGGCGCAGGCGATATTGGTCATCATATGCTCATCGTATCCGTCCAGCCGGTTTTCAAAAAAGTCGCGCATTTTCTCAAGCATGGCATCGCCCCCAGCAAATTTTGCTTCATTTGTTAAGAATTATACTTTTACCTCGGGGAGAAAGCAAGACCTTCCCCACAGGCTCACACAGAGAAAAAGCACCGGGCAGCAATATACTGCCCGGTGTTAATCAGCGCGGAAATATTATTTCTTTTCCTCTGCGGCGTCCTTCTTTTCCTCGGCGTCCTCTTCCTTGTCGCCGTCCTTCTTCTCTTCGTCCTTCTTCTCCTTAGCCTCCATCTCGGCGCGCATTTTCTTACCCTGCTCCAGCTTTTCGGTCACGGAGGGGGCAAACTTGCGGGGGATGGGGTTCACGGGTGCGTTGGCAAGCTGCTCAGCGAACAGCTGGACAAAGTTCAGGGTGATCATGAAGGTGTCGGGATCGAGCTGGGCCATGGTGTCCAGATGGTTGTGGAACTGAGCGCCGCCGAAGGCGTTCATTCTGGCAAAGCTGCAGGAGGGGACACCTGCGCCGGCAAAGCTGGTGGAGTCGGATGAGTAGGTACCCAGCTCAGCTTTCACAGGGTAGCTGTTCAAATTGGCCAGATACTGGATGGCGTGGAGCGTATCCTCACTGGCGGAGACACAGCACAGCTCGTGGCCGATGGGTACACCGGTCATGTCGAAGTTAATGTTGAATATGTAGTCCTTCAGCTCCGCCTCATGGGCTTCGCAGTATTTTCTGGAGCCGACCAGACCGATCTCCTCAGCGCCGCACCACACGAACTTCATGGTTCTTCTGGTGCCCACTTCCTTGAAATGATGCATCAGCTCGGCAATGTTGACACAGCCGGTGCCGTTGTCCCAGCTGCCCTTGGAGTAGGCAACGGAGTCACAGTGGGCGCTGAAGCAGATGACCTCATCCTTCAGGTCGGTGCCTTCAAGGGTGGCGACGACGTTGTGGGCCTTGGCCTTCTTCTTCTCGGACTTGAGAGTGATCTTTACCTTGGTGGGCTTGGAGCGGACCAGCTTATCCGCCTCGGAAATGTGGATACGGAAGCCGGGGAGGGGATTACCCTTGCCGCGGGCGTCGGCGGGGCGCAGCTCATTCTTGATGCTCTCGTCCTCGTACATGTTGCCGCCGATGGCGATGTAGCCCAGCGCGCCCTTCTTCTCCAGCTTTTCATACAGGTCGGGAGCGCCCCTGCCCTGAAGCATAACGATCTTGCCGGCGACATCGGTAAGATTGGCGTCAAGGCCGTCCTCAATATACTTAAAGCCGCCCACGATACCCTCATCGGGGGTGTTCTTGGTGTTGCCGATGCCGATGACAGGGAATGCGCAATACTCCGGCTCCAGCACCTCAAAAACGGCGGTGGAGATGGTGGTCACATCGATCTCAAAATCCTCGATCACGGCGGGGACGCCGGCCTCATCGCAGACCCGCTTGAGAATGTTGGCGGTCTTGAGATCCTCTTCAGTTCCGGCGACGCGCACAAAGCTCAGCTCTTCAAGCAGCTTCCACGCTCTTTCTTTACAGGTACCCATAGAATTTCCTCCTCATTTACACAGCTTCGGCGGCGTTTTTGCGGGGCGCCGATGCTCTTTTGCATTATTATACACAATCTGCGCCCTTATTTCAACCGCCAAGGGGCGCAAACTTAACCCAGCCAGCTGATAAGCCACAGGATCACAAGCACGGTGATAAGCCCCGGCAGGCAACCGAAAGATCCCCCGCCACCGCCGCTACTGCCGCTGCTTCCGCCGGTGGTGCTTTTGAAGGCGTGAAAGTCGTGTATACCCGGCATAATCTGTTCCTCCCCACTCTCACAGCGTGAATGTTCCGCTGTTCTTGCCGTCGATGGCAAGGGCGAAAAGTGTCCCCTTATTGACCGCCGCGAAGTAAGTGCTGCGCTCATATTCATCGGCACAGTGCTCGCCGATCAGTGCCAGCGTTTCCTTGAGTTGCAGCATGGCAGCAAATTCATGCTTGCAGTTACAGCAGCACGGACAGGAGCAAACAAGCCGCCCGATCTCACCGTTGCGGTATTCAAACTCTACCTCGTAACATTCGCTGCCCTCCACAATGGCATATCCTCTGCAGCCGTAGATGCTTATGTATCTGACCCGGTTGCTCATGTAGTATTCGTGTCCGCGCTCTGCAATTGCCTGACCGATATTTATCCCCTTAAGGTCATCCAGACGAAATGTGGTATCGTCGCTGCCGCTGACAACCTCATCGTCATCCTTTGACGGCGCTTTGAACCATGTGACTACCTTACCCCGGGGCAGTGCCTGGCGGTCGAAGGTCACAAAGTGGCTGCCTGCCATGAAGAACTGACCGTGTACGGTGGTGTCTGCCACAGCGATGACGCGCCTGTAATCAGATATCTTGATCTTGAAGTTGTAGTTGACCTGGGTAACCCGGCCGCGTATGCCCGCCAGCTTTCCGTCCACATAAACCGCGTCGCCGGGGTGCAGGTCGAAGCGGTCATTGTAATACGCCAGCTGAGTATCCTTGCCGGCGAAGTACACCTGCACCACCGACTTGCGCGGCGCCGCCGTCTGCCGGGGCGCGGTGTATGTCACCTCTGCGGACTTCTTTTCAGCCGTGTCTGCCGCAAATCTAATCTTGAATGCCATAACCTATTCCTCCCTGTGCCTTTACTGTTTTTCACGCTCTCATTCTACGCCGGCATATATCCCATAAAACGGATTGCAGCAAAGCTGCGGCTTCTTATTTATGCGTCATTAACGCGCTTCATTGAAAAAGCACTTGCA
>JAZUPH010000056.1:0-30920 GCA_045605145.1 Oscillospiraceae bacterium
TCGGTGCAGGCGAAGCCCTTGAAATCGTTCTCTTCACGCAGCAAACCGTCAATGGCGTAGCGCAGGAAGCTGGCACCCACGTTCTCCGCCTCGTCGCCGCCCACCTGATACAGGACATCATAGCAGCTCATGATGGACGAACACTGACCGGTGGGGCCGTCCAGCTTAAAGGCGCCTTCTGTCCAGGGGGCCATTCTGGCTTTCAGATTGCCGCCGGGGTAGATGGAGAATCTGCCGTTTTTGCTGTGGCTCTCGCGGCCGCCTTCGGATGTGCTGCCGGGCCAGTGCTTGGTCATTGCCATGACGCTGTCCTTGCCCCAGCCGCCTTCAATCTCGGCCTCGCCGCTGCTGGTCTGGAATCCGTCGCACACGGCGCGGGCCATGTCGGTGTTCAGATAGGGGTCAGAGCCGTAGGTAGCGCTGAAACGGTTCCAGCGCGGGTCGGTGGCGCAGTCCACCTGGGGGCCAAGCTCAACGGTGATGCCCAGGGAGCGGTATTCTTTTGCCACGGTTTCTGCCATCTGAGTGGCAATGGCGGGGTCAAAGGTGGCGCCCAGACCAAGGTTGGTGGGCCATGAGGAAACGTCCTTCTCGCCGATGTCACTGTGGGTGTCGGTAAAAGCGCGGGGGTTGGTGGAGAAGAAGGCGGGAATGCCCAAACGCGTCTTTTCCATGTGGCGCTGAACATTGTTCATGTACTTAGTGCCGGTGCCGGGGTCTTCCATGGTGGAGATCAGCCAGAAACGCAGCCCCTCTTCAACATAACACATCTGCTCTTCGCCGACCTGAGTGATGTCACGGTCTTTGGTGAACTCTTCGATGCTTTTGCCGCTGACGGACAGACGGGCGCGCAGGGCGGCGTTCCACTTGAGAGTATCTTCGGTGACCTTCTGCACAATGAACATGCCTGCATGCATCATCATTGCCAGACATTCGTCAGTCTCCATGCGCCCGACCAGATCCTCGGTACGCTCTTTAATGGGCAGGCGCCAGTCTTCATAGGGGTCGAGAATGCCGTTGCGATTCAAATCTTTGAAAGCAAATCCGTCATCTTCAATGATTTTTATGCCGCACTCGGGATCGAAAGACAGGGTCGCACCACCTTCGTTTATTACAAGGCTGTAACCGTCCTTCTCTTCAATGTGCCATTTTTTCATTACTGTTCTCCTTATATGTGAGTTTTGTTGTTCCGGTCAATTGCGCGGCAGCCGCTGAGTTGTTGGCCGTGCAAATGCATCTTGCGTCTGCGGCTTGCTGCGGTGGGGAATTGGGGACATAAAACAGTGCCCATTGGGAAAACATGACAGACCGGGACACCATGCTGGGATCCCGGTCTGTATGCAGTTTTATCAGATGTTGCTTTATCAGATGTTGCTGAAGTCTTTGTCCACGATGCTGTTCATGGAATAGCTGAGAACGCCCAGCCCCTCAACATAGCGGGAGTACTGTACGCCCCTTGCGCTCTCTTTCACAAGAGATGCGGCGCCGGCGGGGTCGGCAATAACTGCCTCACAGGCGTCTGCCATGTTGGCAACGACGGTGCTCTCCAGATCGCTGACGAAGTGGCCGGAGAATACATGGTCAAACTCGTCGATGCGGTTTGCCAGCTTGCGCATCTGCACGCCCATGCAGCTTACTGTTGCGCATTCGCCGTAGGGGGTGCCGGGGCGGGGGCCGCCAACGCCAACGCGCATGGAGATAATGTCGTCACCGGCGAAGAAGATGCGGTTGTGCTTGTCCAGATATCCTGCGTGACCGGCGCTGTGTCCGCCCAGGAATACCAGCTCAACCTCATAGCCGCCGCCCAGATCCCAGGTGTAGCCGTTGGGAACGCCGGTGACCTTATAGGGCTTGAACTTGATAAGATCTTCTCTGGGGAACTCTGCCCAGATGGGCTGTCCCACGCCGTCTTCAAACAGATAATCCCACATATGCTCATTCTGCCGCTCGATCACAGGCGCTTCATACTCATGGCAGAACACCTCATCAAACTGGGCGTTGCCGTATGCATGGTCATAGTGGTTATGTGTGTTGGCTACGATCAGGGGCTTGCCGCCGGTAATCTCATCGCAAAGACCCTTCAGATCACCCAGGCCGAAGCTGGTGTCGATAATCATTGCCTTCTCGGGGCCGTCTATAAGATAGATCCAGCTGTCGCCGGCGCCGTCCAGGCTGATGGTGAGCAGACCGTACATGTTGTCGCGGAACTGATACACCTCAACATAGGGGTTGATGGGGTAGACCTTCTTTGTGGAATCCTTCTCGCGAAGCAGCTTCATCCAGGCCCAGCATGTCTCGTTGATGGGCTCTTTCTGATACACGCGCTTCATTGCCAGCGCATCCGCGATGGGCAGGTTCTGCTGGGGCCACTGCTCTTTGGGGAGACGGCGGGTCTCCTTCATCATAAGGCCGCCTTTGGATTTATTGACTTCAGCCATGGGAATACCTCCTATAATCTGCAGTTGTATTACTAAGATAGCTGAGCTTATTATAGCTTATTGCATCATTTATTGCAATATACGGATCGGATTTTTAACGTAGATATATAAAGCGGCGCACGGCAAAAAACCGTGCGCTGACTTGTTTCTGTATTCACATTTTTGCTGTTCAGACTTCAAAATCCTTCTTCTCAAAGCCCTGCTCCGTGAGCATCTGTGGCTTGGGCGGAACCCGCTTCAGGGGATCATACACAAAGCGGCGGCAATGGTGCCATGCGGGCACGACGCCCCGCTTAAGGCACATAATTTCATCGTTTCCGATTGCGCCGCCGAATTTGCAGTAGGAACAGCTTTTATCGATTTTTTTATCAAACAGCATATCGTCTCACCAATCACTTTGAGGGATATACGGATTATACACCATTGCCTGCGCCATTTCCAGACCTGTTTTTATCTTTTATCCCCACAATCAACAAAATTGCGGGCAATACGATACATGCCGCAGCCGCTCCCGCACCCGGGGCAAAGCCTGCCGTCGTGACGGCCTGCTTCGCCGGGAATACCAGTCCCATTGCCGCCGCCGCTGCCGCTGCAATGGCACAGTGCAGCATTTTGCCGCGCATATAGCGCTTAACAGACAGTCCTGCGCCCTCGGTGACGGATATCACCTGACAGTGTACCGACAGGCCCGACCAACCCATAATGGCAGAACACAGGGCCAGGCGTACCCACTCCGGCTGCACTACGTCCCCAAGGGCGGCGACCCCGGCACTGACCTCAAACACGCCCAGCAGTAAAGCATTGGAGACCGCGGGATCGATGTAAAGTTTACATAACATTCCAGACGCAAGGGCGAATGCACCGCAGGCGCGCAGTATGCCCGTTGTAACGGCGAAGAACAGCACAAAGGCGCAAATATCCCCGATGGCGCCCAATGAGCTGCGCACCGCCTGTGTGAGTGCTGAGGAAAATGAGGGGCGCGGATTGTTTTCGGTTAAAACTGCGGCGGGAGGGAGGGCGGTACAGCCGCGCTCATCCGGTCTCGTCAGCAGGGCGACAAGCAGCGCGCCGATGATCTGTGAGATATAAAGCATCAGACCGGCCCGTGCGCTGCCCAGCACCGCGCTGCCGGCAAAGCCGAACACGAATGCAGGGCCGCAGTTGTTGCAGAAGGCCAGCATCCGCTCCGCCTCATCCTTGCTGCACTGCCCGTCCTCGTACATTCGTGCCGCGGTCCGCGCACCTACCGGAAAACCACTTACCAGTCCCACCGCAAGCACGGCGGCGCAGCTTCCACCCAGATGCAGCACCCTGCGCGTCACCCCCTCCAGTGACCGGCCAAGCGCGCTGATGGCGCCCGTGGAAACCAACATCGAAGACAGCACCAGAAAGGGGAAGAGGGAGGGGATCACCACCTCTATGCACAGCTGCAGGCCCTCCCTTGCCGCCTGTGCCGCCGCCTTCGGCATGCACAGCAGTAGCACGCTGTCCAGCAGTAATACTATCGGCGCCGCCGATTTTTTCACATTGCTTTTCATATACCACCCCTCCTGCCAAAGCCTGTCTGTTTACTATATGCCGCCGGGGGCGTAATTTTGCCCGGACGGGCATACACTTAAATGCAAATATGGGGGGTGACGCGGTGAAGGATAATAAGGGGAACAAAGGGCGGCGGGCGCTTTCGGCGGCGGCAGAATATTTTGACCTGCCCGCCCAGATCGCGGCCGGTGATGCGCGCATCACACTGACGGGACTGCGCCGTCTTTTGATAGAGAACCACAAGGGGATACTGGAGTACAGTGATGCGCGGATAGCCGTTGACTGCGGCTATTTCTGTGTCCGGATCGTGGGAACGGGCTTGGGACTGGCGGCGATGACCCCGCGCGAGCTGGTCATAAGCGGGGATATAAGCGCAATTGAGCTGGGCTCCGACGGGAAGGGGCGTCGGCCATGAGCAGGATAAGACACCGACTTTACGGAGTCAGCCTCTGCATAAGCGGCGCACCGCCGGAAACTATCCTTAATGCCCTGGCCGGAGCGGGTATTCGCTTTGCCGATCCCGTGAGGGAGGAGGGACGCCTAAGCATCCGGGTGGCGGCACGGCGGGTAAGGCTTATTCGCGGCCTGTGCCTGCGTGAGGGTTATGAAATGCAGGTGCTGGGCCGGGGCGCGGTCACCGCCGCGGCCCGCAGACTGCGGCGCAGGCTTATACTGCTGGTGGGCGTTTTGCCCCTTTTGGCTGCTTTGTGGCTGTCGTCGCTGTTTATCTGGCAGATTGATGTGGAGGGCAACAGTACCGTCTCTGACGGCGAGATCCTGCGCCGGCTTGAGGAGCTGGGTGTGGGCATCGGCTGTTGCCGCCTGTTTATCGACCAGTATCATGTGTCAAATGAAATGCTTCTGCAAATCAGCGAGCTTTCCTGGCTAAGCTGCAATACCTTCGGCAGCCGCCTTGTGGTCAGCGTGCGTGAGGAGGTGCCGGCGCCTCCTGTTACCGAGACTGAGCTTGCAACTGATGTTACGGCGGCGAAATCGGGTATAATCAATTCGATGACCGTCCTGTCGGGCGCGCCCATAGTTGCCCGCGGCGATATGGTGGAGCAGGGGCAGCTGCTGGTGGCCTCGGCCACGCCTGATTTGAGCGGTGAACTGCGTTCAGAGCACGCCATGGCAGTGGTGGAGGCGTGGACATACTACGAATTATCTGCCTGTACGCCCCTCGAGGCCCTGTCCAAAGAGTACAGCGGCACGGTAAACACCAGACGGGCGCTGTTTCTTTTCGCCAAACGCATAAATTTGTATATTTTGTCTGGTAATCAGCCTGCATTCTGTGATAGAATCACTGTGTATGAGAGGCTCATGCTGCCTGGGGGCACCGTGCTGCCTTTCGGGCTTATGCGCCAGAGCTTCTGCCCGTATGAGCCTGTGCCCGCACCTCTTGACGAACAGGCTGCGCGAATGTGGCTTGAGGGACGGCTGCGTGAGCGTCTTGAGGGCATGATAGACGGGCGCATAATGTCCGAGACTTATCTTGCAAGCAGTGAGGACGGTGTCCTCACCGTAACACTCAGGGCGGTCTGTCTTGAGAACATTGCCGTTACCGTACCCGCATCTGCGGGTCAGCAATAGATATAGGGAAAGAGTGATTGATTTTGACCGAACAAATGATAAGCGTCGACAGAATGGAAAATGTGATAAATGTTTTCGGCTCCTTCGATGAGAATCTGCGCCTTATTGAAAACGAGATGGGCGTGCGCATTACCGACAGAGAGTCTGAACTGAAGGTTGCGGGCGAAGGGGAAGCGGTCATGCTTGCCTGCCGCACGGTGGAGGGCTTGCTGTCCCTTGCCGCAAGGGGCGAAACCATCGACAGTCAGACCGTGCGCTATATCATGCAGATGGTGCGCGACGGAAACGACGATAAAATCTCCGAGATGAGCCGCGATGTCATATGCGTCACCGCCAAGGGTAAGCCCATCAAGGCCAAGACCCTGGGACAGAAGCGCTATTGCGAGGCCATCGCCCACAATACCATCACCCTGGGCGTGGGCCCTGCCGGTACCGGCAAGACCTACCTTGCTGTTGCGGCGGCTGTGGCGGCCTTCCGCGCAAAGCAGGTCAACCGCATCATCCTTACCCGCCCGGCGGTGGAAGCGGGCGAGCGTCTGGGCTTTTTGCCCGGCGACCTGCAGAGCAAGGTTGACCCCTACCTGCGCCCTTTGTACGATGCCCTTTTTGATATGCTGGGCGCCGAGACCTATCAGAAGTATCTTGAGCGGGGTAATATCGAGGTTGCGCCCCTTGCCTATATGCGCGGCAGAACGCTGGATGATAGCTTCATCATCCTTGACGAGGCGCAGAACACCTCCCGCGAGCAGATGAAGATGTTTCTTACCCGCCTGGGCTTTGGCTCCAAGATCGTCATTACCGGTGACATTACCCAGATTGACCTGCCTGCCGACAAGACCAGCGGCCTTAAAGAGGCGCTGAAGGTCCTAAAGGGCGTTGACGATATCGCTATCTGTATGCTCACCGCGTCGGATGTGGTGCGCCATGCGCTGGTGCAGAAGATCATTGCCGCTTATGAGAGTCACAGCCACTCAAATCCCGGGCCGAAAGAGGATTATAAGCGCAATACTCAGGGAGGACGGAAGAAATGATGCGATGCCGTATCCGCATCCGTGCCGACGGCGCACCCGGTACCTTCGCCGCCCGAGCACTTGTCCGCCGCGCCATCCGCACTGCGCTGGAATGTGAGGGCGTGGATGTTAAGTGCCGTGTTGACGTGCTGCTCACCGGAGATGACAAGATACATGAGCTTAACCGTGAGCACCGCGGCGTGGACAGAGCCACCGATGTGCTCAGCTTTCCCATGCAGGTGCTGCGCCCCGGCGCGTTCCACCCCAACGACTGCGACGCCGACCCCGGCACCGGCTGCGTTATGCTGGGCGATATGGTCATGAGTGTGCAGCGCGCAAAGGAGCAGGCCACCGAATACGGTCACAGCCTCAGGCGTGAGCTGGCCTACCTGGCCGTACATTCAACCCTGCATCTTCTGGGCTATGACCACGAGGACGAGGGGGAGGACAAGCGCCTTATGCGCGCAAGGGAGGAGTACATCCTCGGAAAGTTGGGGATCGGCCGATGATATCCAGTTTCAAATGGGCCATTAATGGCATAGTCCGCACCGTAAAGACCCAGCGCAATATGCGCATCCACCTGTGCTTCGCCTTTTATGTGCTGCTTGCCGGCCTTGTTACGGGGCTCAGCGCCGCCGAATGGGGCGTGGTGCTTGTCTGCATCGGCCTTGTGGCGGGTCTTGAACTTGTGAACACCGCAATCGAGACCCTTGCAGACAGGGTGACGGGTGAACGCGACGAAATGATCGGCGCCGTCAAAGATGCGGCTGCCGGCGCTGTTCTGGTGTGCGCCCTTATGTGCGCTGCCGCCGGCTGCGTGATCTTCTTCGGCGGCGGACACCCTGCCGCTGCGTGGGCCTTTGCCTGCGCCCACCCTGTAGCCGCCGCACTCATCGTGCTGACCCTTATCCCCGCCCTGTTGTTTGTCAGGGGCAAAAAGAGCAAATGACACATCCGAAAGGAATACACAAATGATAAATAAAACCGTTATGGCCGCCATCGTAGGCAGACCCAATGTGGGTAAATCCACACTTGCAAACCGCCTGGTGGGTGAGAAGATCGCCATCGTCACGCCCAAACCCCAGACTACCCGCCAGCGCATTTTCGGTATTGTCTCCCGGGGCGAGACCCAGTTCGTGCTGCTGGATACCCCTGGTTATCACCGCGCCCGCAACAAGCTGGGTGAGTATATGGACAAAATGTCCACCGGCAGCCTTGAGGGGGCCGATGTGGCCATTCTGGTGGTGGAGCCAAAGGCAGAAGTGGGCCCGCAGGAGAAGACACTGATCAAGGCCATCGCGGCCTCCAAGCTGCCTGCCGTACTGGTGGTCAATAAAATCGATACTGTGGAGAAAGAAAAGCTGCTGGGCGTCATCGCGGCCTACGCCGCCGTGCACGATTTTGACGCTGTGGTGCCCCTTTCCGGCAAAACCGGAGATGGCACCGAATACCTGCTGAATGAGCTGGAGAAGTACGCACGCGAGGGTGAACAGCTTTTTGACGAGGATGAGTACACCGATCAGCCTGTGCGCCAGATGCTGGCTGAGATCCTGCGGGAAAAGCTGCTTATGTGCCTTGATGCGGAGATACCTCACGGTGTGGCCGTTGAGGTCACCCGATACAAGACCCGTGACAGCGGCCTTGTTGATCTGGATATGACCATCTATTGCGAGAAGGACAGCCACAAGGGCATGATCATCGGCAAAAAGGGCGAGATGCTAAAGCGCGTCAACAGCCTTGCCCGCCGTGACATGGAAAAACTGCTGGATACCGAGGTGTTTATGCAGGTATGGGTGCGTGTCAAAGATAACTGGCGCGACAGCACGGCCCTTCTTAAGAATTTCGGCTTTGCCGAGGATAACTGACCTGAGATAAGGAGCGGAAGATGTACGTCACGACCACCGGTCTTGTGCTGCGTGAAGTGGAATATAAGGAAAGCAGCCGCATACTCACGGTGCTGACAGGTGCCGAGGGTAAGCTGACCGTCAGCGCGCGGGGTGCAAAGCGCCGCGGCAGCAAAACTGCCGCCGCCACCCAGCTTCTTGCCCTGTCGGAGATGACGCTCCTTAACACCCGCGGCCGCTGGATGCTAACAGAGGCGCGCTGTATTGAGGAGTTTGCCGGTCTCAGAGATGATATTGCCCTTCTGGCGCTGGGTGCCTACATTGCCGAGGTGACCGAGGCCGTGGCCGATGAGGACAGCCCACAGCCCGAGCTTATGAGCCTTGCTCTCAACTCCCTTTTTGCCGCCGGTGAGCGAAAGCGCCCGGCTGAGCTGGTGCGTGCGGCCTTCGAGCTGCGCATTGCCGCACTGGGCGGCTTCGCCCCCGACCTTTCCATGTGTGCCATCTGCGGTGAGGAAACTCCCGCCCGACCCATACTCGATCTTTCCGGCGGTGTGCTCCACTGCGCCGGATGTATGTCCGGCGGGGCCCTTTCGCAAAAAGAGCTGTGCCCGGACTCACTTGCCGCCATGCGTTATGTGGCGGATGCACTGCCCAAGCGAATTTTCTCCTTCAGCCTTAAGGGCGATGCCCTCAGGCGCATGAGTGAAGCCTGTGAAGAATATCTTGCGCTGCATCTGGAAACAGGATTCCGCAGCCTGTCATATTACAAAAGTGTGAGGAATTTAAATGACATTCAGTGAAAAATCGCTGCAGACACTTGAACTGCCTGCGATACTAAATATGCTGGCCCATGAGGCAGCAAGCGACGGCGCCAAAGCCGCCGCTCTTGCCCTTGCGCCCAGCGGGGATTATTACACCACCGAGCTGCGTCTTAAAGAGACGGGCAGCGCCAAAAAGATGATGATCCTCAACGGCAGCCCTCCCTTTGCGGGGATCAAAGACATCGGCTCATCCCTTGCCCGCGCCGAAGCCGGCGGCTGCCTTAACACTACCGAGCTTCTTGCCGCGGCGGGTGTCCTGCGCGCCGCCAGAGAGACCATTTCCTATGCCGCGTCTGACAAGGGTGAACCGGGTAGTCTCGGCCGCCTGTTCTCCGGTCTCAAGGCCAACCGCCCTCTGGAGGAGCGGATAACCAATTCCATCATCGGTGAGGATGAGCTGGCGGATTCCGCCAGCCCCCAGCTTGCCGCCATCCGCAGAAAAATGCGCATGGCCGGCGACAGGATCCGCACCACTCTGCAAAAACTCATATCCTCCCCCACATACCAGAAGGCCCTGCAGGAGCCTATAATTACCATGCGCGGCGGCAGATATGTGGTGCCCGTGAAGGCTGAGTTCCGCTCCGCCGTGCAGGGACTTATACATGACGTGTCCGCAACCGGCGCAACACTGTTTATTGAGCCCATGGGCGCCGTGGATGCCAACAACGAGATCCGTGAGCTTCTCAGCCAGGAGAAGAACGAGATCGAGCGCATACTTATGGAGCTGAGCGGACTTGTGGCCGACTGTGCCGATGCACTGCGCCTTAATGTGCTGATGCTCACCCAGCTGGATCTGATTTTTGCCAAGGCGAAACTGGCCTTCCTTATGGATGCGGAGGAGCCGGAGCTGAATCGGGATAACCGCCTTGTCCTGCGCCGCGCGCGCCACCCGCTGCTCAATAAATCCACCGCCGTACCCATTGATGTGAAGCTGGGCGGCGACTACGATACACTTATCGTCACCGGCCCCAACACCGGCGGAAAGACCGTCACCCTCAAGACTATCGGCCTTCTGTCTGCCATGGTGCAGTGCGGCCTGCAGATCCCCGCCGCCGACGGCAGCACCCTGCCGGTGTTCACGCAGATCATGGCTGATATAGGCGATGAGCAGAGCATTGAACAGTCACTTTCCACTTTCTCGTCCCACATGACAAATATCTGTCACATACTGGATGAGTGCGGCGAAGGCTCCCTCCTGCTGTTTGACGAGCTGGGCGCGGGAACCGACCCTGTGGAGGGCGCGGCTCTTGCCACCAGTATTATTGAATATGCCCGGGCAAGCGGCGCGCTGATTGCCGCCACCACCCACTATGCAGAGCTGAAGGTATATGCCACCACCCGCCCCGGTGTTCAGAACGCCTCCTGCGAGTTTGATGTTGAGACCCTGCGACCCACTTACCGCCTTATCGTGGGTATACCCGGCAAATCCAACGCCTTTGCCATTGCAAGGCGCATTGGCCTGCCCGATGCCGTGGTGGAGGATGCCCGCAGCCGCGTGGATACGGAGAGCGTTGAGTTTGAGCAGGTTCTGGAAAGCCTTGAGCGCACCAGACAGCAACTTGAACAGGAGCGTGACGAGGCCGAGAAGCTGCGCCGGCGCGCGCAGGAAGATGCCGATGCCGCCGGTAAGCTGCGCCGCGAGACGGAGGAGGAGCGGGAGAAGCTGACCAAGTCCGCCCGCCGTGAGGCAAACGATATTATCGACAAGGCCCGCCGCGCCGCCGATGACGCCTTTGACGAGATAAAGGCCATCCGTAAAAAACAGCTGTCCGGTGAGGATTGGCAGAAAACCAACGAGGCGCGCACCGCACTGCGCCGCGGTCTTAACGAGGCCGAGGATGCAGTAAACGGTGGCAGCAGGGAAGAAGACGCGCCGCCCCCCATAGTGCGCGAGGCCAGGGCCGGCGACACTGTCACCGTCCTTGCACTGGGTACCAGCGCAAATGTTATCTCCGTCAATGCCGACGGCAGCCTGCTGCTGCAGGCGGGCATATTCAAAATGACCGCCAAGCAGGATGAGGTGCGTGTCAGTGACGCGCCTGCAGTGAAAAAGCCCAAAACGCCCAAGGCCGAGAATGCACGCCATACTGCCTCTGCAGGTGTGGCCCCACAGGTTGATGTAAGGGGAATGACCGTTGACGAAGCCCTGCTTGTGGTGGAGCGATACATCGACAGCGCTGTAATGGCAAAGCTGAACACCGTCACCGTCATCCACGGCAAAGGTACCGGCGCACTGCGCAAGGCGGTGCAGGAATCCCTGCGTCTTAACCGTCAGGTCAAGAGCTTCCGCATGGGCCGCTACGGCGAGGGTGAGATGGGCGTAACCGTTGTGGAACTGCGCTGAATGGCCTGTATTATGTCAAAAGCAACAAATATTGCATCAAAATGGTTTGCAGGTTTAAATGCAAATTCCAATTGACTATGTCAGATAAGTTTGCTAAAATAGGCATACGGAGTGCTATGCGGCTGACCGTGCGCCGCCGCAATAATAAGGAGGAACCGCCATGTTCGTAAAAGAAGCTGTAGTTTCCAATCAGGTAGGACTGCATGCGCGCCCTGCGACTTTCTTTACTCAGAAGGCCAACGAGTTCAAAAGCAGCATCTGGATCGAGAAGGCTGAGCGCCGCGTAAACGCCAAGAGCTTGCTCGGTGTTCTCTCGCTGGGAATCGTCAAAGGCACCACCATCAACATCGTTGCTGACGGCGCTGACGAGGAGAAGGCTGTTAATACACTGTATGAGCTTGTCTGCTCCAACTTCGCAGAGTAATAGGACAAAAGAATTGATGGGGCTGCTCCGCAATACGGGGCGGCCTCAATTCATTGTACCGTGGGTATAATCCTGCAAAGGGGGTGTGTGCCGTGACCGTTCTGACAATTGAAGAGCTTCGTGAGAAGGCGAATAAACTGCCGCTTCAGCCGGGCGTGTACATCATGCATGATGCCGCCGGTGAGGTAATATATGTGGGCAAGGCGGTGAAACTGAAAAACCGCGTGTCCAGCTATTTCCACGGTGCCCACAACGCCAAGACCGAGGCGATGATCGCTAAAATTGCCGATTTCGATGTCATCATGGTCCGCAGTGAGTTTGAGGCGCTGGTGCTGGAAAACTCACTCATCAAGCGACACGCACCCCACTACAACATCCTTTTGAAGGATGACAAGGGCTACCCCTGGGTCAGGGCCGATCTGCGGGAGGATTATCCCCGTTTCACCATCGTCTCCCGCCCGGCAAATGACGGTGCCCGCTACTTCGGCCCCTTTGGAGGGCGCAGCGCGGTTAAAGACGCCATCGATTCTGTGTGCAAGGCTTTCGGCCTTGCCACCTGTTCGCGGAAATTCCCCCGGGACATCGGCAAAGAGCGCCCCTGCCTTAATTACCACATGGGTGCCTGCCGGGGATGGTGCCTCAGGGACGCCACCCGCGCCGAATATCGTGATGCCTTTAATCAGGCTGTTCTGACATTTGAGGGCAAGGCGGATGTAATAATCAATGACCTTCGCGTCCGCATGGAAAAGGCGGCGGAGGAACTGCATTTTGAGCGCGCGGCCCAGCTGCGCGACCGCCTTCGCGCGGTGGAGCGGCTGAAGAGCAAACAGCACGCCAGTACCCTGCGGCGGGGGGACATGGATGTGGTGGGATTCCATCGCAGCCAGAGCCGCGCCTGCTTTGTTGTGCTGCATTACATTGAAGGTCAGCTCCTGGATAAGGATATGGAGCTTATTGATGCGCCACTTGAGGATGACGGCGAGGCATTGTCCGCCCTTGTCCGCCAGTATTACACCATGCGCGGCGGCGCACCCCGCCTTGTTCTGCTGCCTGCGGAGCTTCCGGACGCTGATGCGATGGGCGAGTACCTTTCCGGCCTTTACGATGCCCGTGTGGAGCTTCGAGTACCCCAGCGGGGCGAACTCAAGGCCCTCGTTGATACCGCCCGGCTCAATGCACAGCAGGAGACCGAGCGTGTCACCACCAGCGAAGAGCGTGTTACGAAAACTGCCGAATGGCTGCAACGGCACCTCGGCCTTATCGGTCCGCCCAAAAGGGTGGAGGCTTTCGATATTTCCAACACCGGCTCCGACGACATCGTTGCGGGCATGGTGGTGTTTGTAAACGGGAAACCCCTCAAGCGGGACTACCGCAGATTCAAGATAAAATCCACCCTTGTACAGAACGATTATGCCAGCATGGATGAGGCGGTACAGCGCCGCTTTGAAAGCTATCTTGACGGTGACGAAAAGTTTTCCAGCCTTCCCGACCTGCTGCTTATCGACGGCGGGCAGGAGCATGCAGCCGTTGCCAGGGACAGACTTGATGCCCTGGGGCTGAGAGTGCCTGTCTACGGTATGGTAAAGGACGAGCGGCACCGCACCCGCGCCCTGATCTCACCCGAAGGGGAGGAGATCGGCATTGACGCCGCACCATGGGTGTTTTCATTTATCGGACGCATTCAGGAAGAGGTGCACCGCTACGCCATCGCATATCACCACGATCTGCACGCGGCTCGTACCCGCGCGTCACAGCTTGACGCAATACCCGGCGTGGGTGAGGTGCGCAAGGCGGCACTGCTCAAACAGTTTAAGAGCATCGCGGCGATAAAAAAAGCCACCGCGGATGAGCTTGCCCGCGTGGTGCCGAAAAACGCGGCCCGGGCCGTGTATCAACATTTTCACCCCGAGGAGGAATTGAAGTGAGAGTAATCAGCGGCAGCGCGAGAGGGCGCCGCCTTAAAGAGCCGTCGGGCATGGACATTCGCCCCACCGCCGATCAGGTGAAAGAGGCCATGTTCAGCATACTGCAGTTTGACATACAGGGTGCCCGCGTGCTGGATATGTTCGCCGGCACCGGCCAGCTGGGTATCGAGGCATTGAGCCGAGGCGCCGCTTCTGCGGTGTTCTGTGATGAAAGCGCTATGAGCCAGCGCCTTGTGAACGAAAACCTGCGCACCTGCGGCTTTGAGGACAGGGGTCAGTTCCGCCGCGGTGATGTGCGCCGTCTGCTGCCCTCTTTGGGGAAGTTTGATGTTGTCATCCTTGACCCGCCCTACGCGTCGAATTTGTATGAAGATTGTCTGAAAATGATAATTGAAATTGACATTCTTACCGAAGATGGTATAATTATCTGTGAATCTTTGAAAGAAAGGCAAATGCCTGAGCTGCCTGCGGATTTCGCCAATGTGAAGGAGTACCGCTACGGCAAGAAAAAGCTCACGGTGTACCGCCGCAAGGGCATGGTGACAGAATGAGGATAGCTGTATATCCGGGCAGCTTTGACCCGATAACACTGGGACATCTGAATATCATCCGGCGTGCGTCCCGCATTTTTGACAAGGTGTACGTCTCTGTCATGGTAAACTCTGCCAAGAACCCCATGTTCACCCTTGAGGAACGGATGGATTTCATTTCCCGCACCGTTGCGCGTCTGGGCAATGTGCAGGCGGACTGTTCGGACAAGCTGCTGGTGGAGTATGCCAGAAGTGTCGGTGCCAGCGTGATCGTGAAGGGTCTTCGCGTAGTGTCCGATTTTGAGATGGAGTATCAGATGGCCCTGGCAAATAAGAAGCTCGCTCCGGATATTGAGACGGTGTTTCTTACCTCCAGTGAGAAGTACACATATCTTAGCTCCACCATCGTTAAAGAGATGGCGCGCTATAACGCCGATCTGCGCCAGTTTGTACCCCGGGAGATCATTGACGATTTCCAGAGGATGGTCAACGAACGAACCTGAGTCTTTCGGGCAGCGTCCCGTTTTTTATATACGCGCCCTGTGCGTGAGGAAAGGAATTTGATCTGATGGGTAACAATGTTCAGGAACTTCTGGAAATGCTGTATAACATGGTGTCAAGTGCGTGGAGTGTGCCTCTGGGTGCCGGCAAGTGCGTTATCGAGCGCGACAAGGCTCTTGACCTGCTTGATGAACTGAAGGCCCAGTTCCCCAGCGAGCTGGCTGAGGCCCGCCGCCTTACAGCCGCCAGAAATGAGTATATCGCCAACACCAAGCGCGATGCGGAGGCAATTAAAAAGGCCGCCAACGACCGCGCCAGCCAGCTGGTCGAGCAGGAAGAGATCGTCCGCGCCGCCAGACTTAAGAGCAGCACCATCGTCAACGATGCCATGCTCAAGTCCAATGAGCTGCGCCGTGTTGCCAACGAATACGCCGACGATACCCTCAGAAGAACTGAGGAGGCTATCACTGCCGCCCTTAATGAGGTGCGTCAGTCCCGTAGCCGTTTCCAGGCAATCTCCAAGACCATTGCCGAGCAGACTGCCGCCCCCGCCGGATCTGCTGAAGAGGTTGAGCTGGGCTAAGCCGGGCTTTTGACCGAGGACCGAGGATTGATTAGCTAAATTTTTCTGAACGGAGATCACTATGGAAACAATAAAAGCAATAAGCACCCGCTATTCCTGCCGCGCCTTCAATGACAGCCCTGTGGAAGAGAGTATTCTCAGGGACATCGTTGCTGCGGGCAGCCTTGCCGCCATCGGCAGGGGACAGTTCAAAAATGTGTTCATCACCGTCATCCGTGACAAGGCTCTCCTTGACGAGCTGGACAAGGCCGGTCAGGCTGTGAGAAACAACCCCAATTACCACTGCCTCTATAATGCGCCTGTTCTGGTTTCTGTTGCAGTGAAGGGCGATGACAACCTGGGTAAAGAGAATGCAGCCTGCGTCATCCAGAATATGATGATTGCCGCTGCCGACAAAGGTATTGACAGTATTTATCTGCATTCCCCCTGCAGTTTCCTTGATGATAACCCGCAGATGTTTGCCAAACTGGGCGCTCCCGATGGGTTTATCCCCGGCGCTTTTGTGGCACTGGGCTACGCCGCCAAAGAGAAACCCCAGGCGCGTGAGCTCGCCTGCCGGATCGAAACACTCTGGCTCTGATCTACAAAGGGATATGACACAGTTTCGGACCGTCTGCAGTGTTTGCCGCAGGCGGTCTTGCTTTGGGCATGAAGGATTGCTTTTCGGGGCATGAATATCCAATAGCATGAAGGGAGATCAATATGAATTTTGCTTTCTTTGATACAAAGGCCTATGACCGGGAGTATTTTGAAAAATACGGAGCAGAGCACGGCGTTAACTTCAGATTTTTTGAGGCCAAGCTGGATGAGGACACCGTAGGCCTTGCCGCCGGCTGTGACGGAGTGTGCGTGTTCGTCAATGATACGGTCAATGCTGCCGTTGTGGACCGCCTGTATGAGTACGGCGTGCGCCTTATTGCCCTGCGCTGCGCCGGATACAACAACGTGGATATAAGGCACGCCTACGGGAAGGTGCATGTTGTGCGTGTTCCGGCCTATTCTCCTTACGCCGTGGCAGAGCACGCAATGGCAATGCTGCTCACATCCGTGCGCAGGATACACAAGGCGTATAACCGCACCAGAGAGTTCAATTTCAGCCTGAACGGCCTTACCGGTTTTGACCTTCACGGCAAGACCGTCGGCGTGGTGGGCACCGGAAAGATCGGCCGGGTGTTTATAGACATCTGCCGCGGCTTCGGCATGAATGTGATCGCCTACGACAAATTCCCTGCCAAAGACAGCGGTGTTGAATATGTCGCGCTGGATGAGCTGTTTGCCCGCAGCGATGTCATATCCTTCCACTGCCCTCTGACGGAGGAAACTTACCACATGGTGGATGATGCTGCAGTTGAGAAGATGAAAAAGGGCGTTGTGCTCATCAATACCTCCCGCGGCGGTCTTATCGACGCGGATGCACTGCTTGAGGGCATCAAATCCCGCAAGGTAGGCGCCGCCTGCCTGGATGTGTACGAGGAGGAGTCCGATATATTCTTTGAGGATGTCTCCGGACATATTCTTGAGGACGATACCTTGGCCCGGCTTATCTCCATGCCCAATGTCCTTGTTACTTCCCATCAGGCTTTCCTAACTGAAGAAGCGCTGGACAACATCGCACAGATCACCGTGGACAATATCCGTGAGTTCTTCCGCGATGGTATGTGCGGAAATGAACTGTGCTATCGCTGCAAGGATATGGAAAGCTGCATGCGTGCCCGCAAGGAAAAATGTTTTTGATGTAACTAATGTACTTTACGGAAGCGGCAAAAACTGTTATAATTCACGCATCAAATTTGTGAAGGAGATATTGTTATGTCCGATCCCAAAACCTTGCTGAAAGTCGGCGCAGGTTCTGCCCCGATCAAATACCCCGACGAGATGTTCCCCACCGGCGGCATGGAGAACTATACCGGAGTCCATGACGATCCGTATATCCATGTGGTTCTCATTGAGCATGACGGTGTGCGCTACGGCATCGTAAATGCCGAAATGGTCACCATTCCCGATGCAGACGGCATGAAGGCTCTTGCAGCCAAAGAGCTTGATGTTGACCCTGCCAATGTCATCGTTGCCAACTCCCATGTTCTTACCGCGCCCCATAACTTCCGCCGCGGCAAAACCGAGGAAGAGAAGAAGATCGAAGCTCTGATGGACAAGGCCCATGATGAGGCTTTTGCCGCTGCGCTGGCAGCCGCCAAGGCTACCCTCCGTCCCGCAAAGTTTGGTTATGCCAACGGCTACACCACCTTCAACGTCAACCGTGTTGTTGAATCTGATGAGGGTTGGATCCAGGGCACCTGTGATGAGGGCGATACAGATCCCTCCATGCCTGTTTTTCGTTTCGACGATCTGGAGGGCAATACCATTGCCATTATGTACATCGTCAACTGCGCCGCCGGTATGCTTGAGCATACTCACAGCGATGACGGTGGCCGTCTCGTCTCTGCTGATATCGCCGGCGCCTCTGCCGCTTTCGTCCGTCAGGAGTTCCCCGGCTGTGTTGCCATGTACTTTGCCGGTGCAACAGGTGACCAGTGGCAGGCAATGCGCGGCATGTTTGGTTATATGGGCCGCCACGGTGCGTATAAAGAGGTGGATCTGGGCGATAAGGGCTGGCTCCTGCTTGAGCTTATGGGTCTTCGCCTTGGTCAGCAGATCGTCCGCGCCGCTGACAGCATCGAGTGTAAGGACGTTGAGAAGATTTCTCTTACCAAGAAGAGCATTGCCCTTCCCGGCCGTGTCATGTTCCGCGGCGGCCCCGGCGGCGTACAGCAGAAGCCGCCTCAGGTCCGCGGTGATGATGTGAATATAGTCGTGTCTGTAATGACCTTTGACGATGTTGCATGGATCGGCACCACGCCCGAGATCATGGTCAGCACTATCCGTCATATTAAGGAGAACTCACCCTTTGCCCAGACCGCATTCTCCGGCTGGACCAACTGCGGCAGCGACTCCACCGGTACATACATGGCTGAAGAGATCATGTATGAGCGCGAGGCTTACCAGTCCTCCAAGTCTGCATTCTTCCGCGGCGCTGCGGAGATCATGCGCGATAAGGTCGTCGAGTTCGTAAAGGAAGTCAAGGCTGAGCTGTAATCGAATTGCAATACCGCACGGGATAAAACCCGTGCGGTATTTTTGCGCCCGAAATCCGCGTAAATGTCAGGGTTTTTTTGTGCCAAAATATGCCGCCGGTTGACATTATCATGCCCCTCTGGTAAAATTAAGGGACAGTTTTGCTGCCTGCGGGCGGAAAATGACCGATGAAAACTTGTCTGACAGTTTTTCAAGGAGAAGCAAATGCAGACTAAAAGAATCGCGGCGCTGATGCTGGCGCTTATGATGCTTATATCGCTCACCGCCTGCGGCGAGAAGCCCAATGCTGCGGATGATTATGTGAATGTTCCAGTGGCTGATACCACGACGCCTGTCGTTGATGAGCAGACTCAGACCGAGGTAGGGCAGGAGCCTGCTGAGGAGGAGCCGGTTGTAAATCTTCGCGCAAACGGCGGTTCTTATCTTGAATATCAGGTCATCGTACCCGGCGAGGGCGTGGGTGACCACCCCTCTTTCCAGGCACTCACCGCCGCGCAGGAGGCATTGGCCTCCATCGGCATAACCCTGACCATCGTTGACCCGCAGGACTCGTCCGAACTTCAGGCGGCACTTGCCTCTGGCGGCTATGACCTGTGGGCAGCAGCGTGGCCCACCGATGTTGACCCCGACCTTTATCCCGTCTATCACAGCGAAAGTGTTCCGGGTGAGGGTGGAACGGGCAGCAACTATTTCAATATTACCGATTCTGTCCTTGATGAGAAGATCCTCCTCGCCCGCGGTAGTGACGATCAGGCGCAGCGCCGCAGACTTTATCTGGACTGCCTGGATATTATTATGGGCTGGGCGGTGGAGATACCCAATTACCGTCGCCTGAGCGGTGTTATCTTCAACAGCAATACCGTGCGCCAAGGCACGGTTACACCGGATATGACCCTTTACTGGGGTTGGGAGCGGGAAGTGGAGAAGCTGGAAATGGCCGACTCCGCGGCCGAACTGGTGGTTGCCACCGGCAACTTTACCGGACAGTATAACCCCTGGTACGCCGCCACCGCTGCCGACCTTCAGGCGGTGGAGCTTACCCAACTTTTTACTCTGACCACCGACCGACAGGGTGCAGTGGTGTTTGACGCCATCGAAGGCGAGACGCGCAGTTATAACGGCACCGACTATCTGTATACCGGGCCTGCTGATATTTCGGTGGAGTATGATGCGTCGAGCGACACCACCACCTATACCATCACCCTGCGTGAGGATATCACCTTTGCCGACGGCAGCACCGCCACAGCAGATGACCTTATCTTCAGCTACTATGTCCTGTCGGATCCCGGTTACACCGGGCCTTACAGCCTGGCCGGATATAACATCCTGGGCTTTGACGATTACCGTACCCAGTCCACGCCGGAGATGTACAGCAAGTACTCCGCTCTCTTTGATACCATCTACGAAGCCGGGCGTGACGCGGTTTACACAGATGACACTGCAAATGCCGCCGCCGCACTGTGGCAGGCGCAGGAGGATGTGTGGATCGACAGCATCCGCCGTATCGTTGACTATGTCTACAGCGGCTATCTGAACTTTGCCTCCGATGTGCGCTATGGCGGCGGATTCACCGCCGAGAATATCAGTGCCAGTGAGGGACTGAAGGTTGCCTACGCCATGGTTCTTTGGGGCTACGGCACATGGGACAGCAGCGGCTGCCTCACCACCGCCAGCGGCAGGGTGTTTGACTGCAAAAACGGAGATTGCCCCACCGCTGCCGACTTCTACAGCGAGACATATTTGGCCTACAACGGTGATATTGCGGCCTATGCCGCCGTTGAGGATGCCTACGGCACCGATCTTCTGACCCTTGTAAAGCGCAGCTTTGTCAGCACGATGGCTGCTGCAGATCCCGAATCGGACGGCGGTGTGCCCTATATCAGCGGCATTACCCGCGTTGACGACTACACCGTTCAGGTGGTGACACAGGGGTATTCCGCCTCTGCTATTTATGCTATCTGCGATGTACCCATTGCGCCCATGCACTATTATTCCGCTGTGGCGGATGACTACGACTATGAGGGAAGCCACTTTGGTGTGATCTATGGCGATCTGCTGTCCACCTTTGATTCAGATGCCCTCGCCGCTCCGATGGGTGCAGGAGCCTACAGCTTTGCCGGGTTTGAGGACGGTGTCATGATCCTTGCAGCCAACGAGGCTTATTTCCGCGGCGCGCCGCTTATCGGCACACTGTGGCTCCGTGAGACTTCTTCGGCTGATGTTGCATCCGATGTTGCCCACGGCATTGCCGATTGCGGCGAGATCGCCGGAAGCCGCTATGCCTTTGAGGAGATCGCCGGTTATAACGGCAGCGGTGAACTGAGCGGCAACGCCATTACCACCTATCTCATCGGGCACTATGCTTACGGCTATATCGGCCTTAATGCGGATACCGTTTGCGTCAATGGGGAGCCGGACAGTGATGCCTCCCGCGCGCTGCGCCGCGCCATTGCCACCGTGATCGCCCTTTACAGGGATGCGGCCAATGCAGAATATTACGGTGATGCGGCAATTACCGCTCAGTATCCGCTGGCGGGCTCGTCCTGGGCTTCACCCCAGCCTTATGAGCCGGGATATACCCAGGCATACAGCACCGACCTGAGCGGCAACCCCATCTATACCGATGATATGACTTTTGAGGAGCGTGAGGCTGCCGCGCTGCAGGCCGCGTTGGAATTCCTTGAGGCTGCCGGCTTTGTCATCGAAGGCGGTGTGGCGGTCGCCGGTCCCGCAGCTCCCGTCGCGGAATGAACAGTGACTGCCTGGCCACAATTATTATATAGTCAGTTTTGTTTCTGATATACGGAGCCGGCATAAAGCCGGCTCCGTGGTTTTTGTCAGTTCCCCGGGCGGATGGGGAAATATATTCACCGAGAAACGATGATTTGTATATTTGTGCATATTCATGCGGACTGATGCATAAATATGCAACGCTTGTTGTCGGTTCGACAGTATGCATGATATCGTGTTTGGATAAAAACAGGCAGAATTAGTGCCGATTGCATATTGATTAACCGCAAAAAAATTGTGCATATTCAACAAATCTGTTAAAAATATTAAGAAGCTATTTACAAGTTCGGGGTGTAAATGCTATAATCTTCACATCGTTTTTTAAGGGTAGGGGAATTGCGCCCGTTGGGGCGGTTACATACACTCCGGAGCTCTTGAAATGTGAACAAATGTGACATATTTATATGTCTATGCTTCAGGTCCTCAGACCTGTTAACATAGGAAAATTTATGGAGGTGTTCAAATGAAGAAACTACTCGCTATGTTGCTGGCAGTAGTTCTGGTCGTTTGCATGTTCGCAGGCTGTGCCGGAAACAACGATCCTGTTGTTGAAGACACTACCGGCGCAACTGACGGTGAAACCACCACCACTCAGGGTGGCACCACTAACGAGCAGACCACTACCGGTGACACTACCATCGCTGCCGATGTAGTCGTTGAGGAACCCACTTATACCTACCTCGACTCCGTCAGCACCATGGCCACCAACTGGAACCCGCACACTTATCAGACCTCTGATGATGCTTATCCTGCTGACTTCCTGAGAGTCGGTCTGTATAGCTTCATCTTCAATGATGAGCTGCATCCCGTTGAGGGCAAGGATCCCTACACCGGTTACGTTATCGTACCCGAGATGGCCGCCAGCGAGCCCGTTGACGTGACTGAGCAGGTTAAGGCTGAGCATCCTGAGTTCAACATTCCTGAGTCCGCCACTTCCGGCTATGCTTACACCATCGACCTGAACCCCAACGCTGTTTGGGAGGATGGTACCCCCATCAATGCTGATACCTATGTTTACTCCATGCAGAGACTGCTGGACGTCAACCTGCTGAACTACCGTGCATCTGACTATTATGCCGGTGACTTCTGCATCGCTGGCGCTGAAGGCTTCGCCAACTCCGGCCTCGTTTCCAAGCTGGACAACGGTATCTACAGCAACTACAATGTTGAAGACCTGACCAAGGGCGAAGACGGTGTTTACTACACTCCCGATGGCGGCATGGTTTACATCGCCATTGACTACGCTCTGGATTGGTGCGGCGGCAACACCCTGAAGGACTATGTTGACGCTTACGGCACTGCTTACTTCGATGTCACCAACTGGGATGCCCTGGTTGCGCTGATGGACGAAGACGGTCTGATCCCCCTGACCGATGAGAACCTGGCTCTCTTCACTCCCGTTACCTGCGGCAACCCTGCCTGGGGCGAGACTGAGGCTGACCTGTTCAACTACTACATCTTTGACCAGGCTTATGCCGAGGTCGACTACAGCACCGTCGGTCTGTACAAGACCGGTGAGTATCAGATCACCCTGGTTCTGGGCAAGTCCCTGAGCGGCTTCTATCTGCTCTACAACCTGTCCGGCAACTGGATCGTTTACGAAGACCTGTATGAGTCCTGCCTGAAGGAAGAGAACGGCGTTTGGTCCAGCACCTACAACACCAGCGTCGAGACCACCCTCAGCTACGGCCCCTACAAGATGACCGAGTACCAGACCGACAAGCACATGCGTTTCGAGAAGAACGAGACTTGGTACGGCTGGACCGACGGCCAGCATGTCTATGTTGACCCCGTTGACGGCGAGACCTATGACATGTATCAGACCACCGCTATCGACTGCCAGGTAGTATCTGAGGCTGCTACCAGAAAGCAGATGTTCCTCTCCGGCCAGCTGATGGGCTACGGCCTGCAGTCTGATGACTTCGCAACCTATCGTAACAGCGATTACGTCTACTTCACTCCCGGTGGAACCATCTTCTTCCTCATCCTCAATGGCTACAAAGAGGCTATTGAAGGCCGTGAGGCTGCTGCTGACTTCGATCAGACTACCACCGACCTCGAGTCCATGCTGCTTCTGAGCTTCCGCCAGGCTGTTGCTGTCACCTATGATAAGGAGCTGTTCGCCAGCACCGTCAGCCCGGCCCGTTCCGGCGGCTACGGCATCATCGGCTCTGCTTATGTGTACGATCCGGATTCCGGCTCTCTGTACCGTGACACCGATCAGGCCAAGCAGGCTCTGTGCGACTTCTATAGTGTTGACGTTGCTGCTTTCGGCGGCGACCTGGATGCTGCTGTTGACTCCATCACCGGTTACGATCCCGAGACCGCTAAGGAGCTGTTCATTCAGGCCTTTGCTGAGGCTCTCGCTGCCGGTTATGTTACCGACAACGACGGCGACGGCATCTGCGACCAGACTGTCACCATCGAGTACTCCCTGTCCTCCGACTCTGACTTCATGACCACCACCATTGACTACCTCAATGAGAAGATGAACGAAGTCACCGCCGGCACTCCTTACGAGGGCAAGATCCTGTTCAAGAAGTCTGCTCCTTACGGCAACGACTGGTCCACCAAGCTGAAGTCCGGCCTGGCTGACACCTGTCTGGCTGGCTGGAGTGGTTCTCTCCTGAACCCCTACTCCCTGTCCGACCTGTACGTCAACCCCAGCTATCAGTATGATGCTGAGTGGTTCGATGCTTCCACCGTCGACATGACTCTCACCATTGATGGTGTTGAGATCACCATGAACCTGAGACAGTGGTCCGATGCTCTTAACGGCGCTACCGTCACCGTTGATGGCGTTGACTACAACTTCGGCGATGGTCATGCTGATGTCGATGTCCGTCTGTCCATCCTGGCCGGCATCGAGACTCACGTTCTCATGACCTACAACTACATCCCCATGCTTCAGGACGCCAGCGCAGCTCTGCTGAGCCAGCAGGTCTTCTATGTTGTGGATGATTACAATCCCGTTATGGGCCGCGGCGGCATCGCCTACATGAAATATAACTACAGTGACGCTGAGTGGGCTGACTATGTTGCCTCCTGCGGCGGCACCCTGCAGTATTAATTCTGCGGTCACCGAAATGTGAATAAGCGGCTCTGCCGCTTCCTAACGGCGCTGCGCCCGGTTTTCCGGGCGCAGTTGCTTTTTTTGCTCGCTTATTCCGAGATATGCAGCTTTTTCGCGGCATTTTTGCACATTGTGTGTCAGTCTGGGCTCAATTTCCCCTCTGTTAAATTTTAGTGTCAGATTTATTTGCATAATTTCTCAATTTGACTTGCATTTTTGACGAAAATGTGAGAAAATTACTTATTGGTGATAAAAGGGATAACTATCTCTAGGGAGCGCCGTCCTCGGCGTTCCGACCCATTAAGTTTCGCCGCGGGGAACCGTGCGGAACGGGGAGGACATCGTTCCCTTGTCATGCCTGGCGGATGCCCGGCGTGGTTTTTGTTGCCGTTCCCGGTGTGCGTGAGCGCCTGTGACCATAAGGGCGTTTTTGAGCAACCGTGCACGCGGGAAATAACTAACAGGGAGGGTACTTATGGTAAAATATGTAATACAGAGATTACTGCTCATGCTGATGATCTTGCTCATTATCACCTGCATGTGCTTTATTCTCGTCAGGATGCTTCCACCGGCAGAACTGCCGCTTAATGACATCCACACCAAGGTAATTGAGGCGCGCCGAGAGGCACAGGGCTATAACAAGCCATACATGGTGCAGTTTGCAATTTTCCTTGAGGATATTTTCACCGAGTGGGATTGGGGCGTCAGCGATAAGCTGTACTTCGGCCAGGATGTTTGGTCTATTTTCGTGACTAAGCTCCCCGCCACCATGGTGGTCAACCTCTACTCTATTATTCTGAGTATTCCCATCGGCATTATCTTGGGCATAATCGCCGCGCTTAAGAAGAACACCTGGATTGACTACTCCATTTCCACCCTTACCATGGTGGTCATTTCCGTACCGAGCTTTGTTTTTGCCTTTGTCATTCAGTATGTTCTTTCTTTCAAGCTTCAATGGTTCCCCTTCCTTATGAAGTCCGGCACCGACTATCTCACCTGGGATATGTTCGTCAGTATGCTTCCTGCAATCATGTCCCTGTCTTTCGGCACCATCGCGGGCTTTACCCGCACCACCCGTGCCGAGCTGACTGAAGTGCTCACCAGTGAGTTCATGCTCCTTGCCCGCACCAAGGGTCTTACCAAGGCTCAGGCGACCGTCCGCCACGCATTCAAGAACTGCATGGTTGTTGTTCTTCCCGCCATCTTCGGTAACTTTATCGGAATCATGTCCGGATCTCTGGTTATCGAGAAGATCTTTGCCATCCCCGGCGTTGGCGGCCTGTACATCAACACCATCAACGCCCGCGACTATCCGCTGTTCATCCTTATTTCCACCTTCTACACAGCGGTCGGTCTGCTGGCAGGCATAGTGGTCGATATCAGCTACGGCTTTATTGATCCGCGTATCAGAATGGGGTCAAAGAAATGAGCAATATGAATTACGAATACGAATACATACCCGCAGAAAAATTCGAGTTCAAGCAGCTCGATGCCAGCATCCACGATGCAAAGCTGGAAACCAAGGCCCGCGGTTACTTTGCTGATGCTCTTCTGCGCTTTAAGAAGAATAAATCATCCGTTGTTGCGGCGTGGATAATCGCTTTCCTTCTGCTGTTCTCCATCGTCTCGCCCATCATCTCTCCTTACACCGTATACGATAAGGATTCGATGTATGTCAGCTACCCACCCTATGTTGAGTCCATTGCTCAGAAGGGTTGGGGCATCCTGGATGGCAGCCGTGTTATCGACAGCCAGAACGACAGCGCCTACCTCTATTGGAAGGCTATTGGTGTTGAGACCGGTATGGATCCGGTGCTTGAGATAGTCGATACTCAGACTACCTATGTCAAGTACCGCGGTAAGGACAAGGCAAACAACACCTACACACTGAAGATCAACCGTTACTATGAGACCGGTGTTCTTTACCGCGTTGTCTCTTATGATGAGTTTGACAGGATCCAGCGCTGGCAGGATGAGACCGGTATCCAGGTCATCTATCCCTATGTTAATCCGAAGGATATAAACGATATCAAGGACAACCCCAATATCTGGTACAAGGTTTCGGATGTGAAGGGTACTGCAAAGCTGGATGCTGACGGCAACTATATACCCGCCTACTGTACCGACAAGTCTATCGAGGGTGCTGAGTATACCAGCCTGAGGATCGAGGGCGACGACGGCAGCTACATTTACAGCGCAAAGAAGTCCGGTTCCGTCCAGATCCGCGTCTGCTACTACAACTATTACCAGTATGTCAACGGACATGAGCCCATGTATATCTTCGGTACCAACACCCTTGGCCAGGATGTCTTCTGCGGAATTGGCGTGGGCGCCAGATTCTCTATCCTCTTCGCGATCCTGGTCTCTGCCATCAATCTGTCCATCGGTGCTGTCTACGGCGCGATCGAGGGTTACTACGGCGGCCTTGTAGACCTTATACTTGAGCGTATTTCCGACATACTCAACGGCGTACCCTTTGTCGTGGTTATGACGCTGTTTACGCTTCACCTGTCACAAAAGGTGGGTGTCGTCGGATCGGTACTTATCGCCTATGTATCCACGGGATGGTTGGGAATGGCGGCTCTTACCCGTAAGCAGTTCTACCGCTTCAAGGGACAGGAGTTCGTTCTCTCCGCCAGAACACTGGGTGCATCCGACTGGCGTCTGATGTTCAAGCACATCTTCCCCAACTCTCTGGGTACCATAATCACCAGCTGTGCACTGGTCATCCCCGGTGTTATCAGCTCTGAAACTCAGCTTACTTATCTGGGCATTATCAACCTTCAGGAGTTTGCCGGCACCAGCATCGGCACCCTGATGAGTCAGGGCCAGACCCAGATGACCACCGCACCCCACGCAATGTTCTGGCCCGCGCTGTTCGTATCGCTGCTTCTGATCTCCTTCAACCTGTTCGGTAACGGTCTGCGCGATGCGTTCAACCCGACAACCAGAGGAGAGGAGGGCTAAGTATGGAAAACAAATTGACTGTCAGAGGATTGAGAATTTCTTTCCGTACCACCAACGGCAAAGTGCAGGCTGTCCGCGGCATTGACTTTGACCTTGCCAAGGGTGAGACCCTCGCCATCGTGGGCGAATCCGGTTCCGGTAAGTCCGTCACCTCCAAGGCCATCCTCGGTATCCTTGCGGCCAACGCCATTGTTGAAGGTGGCGAGATTATCTACGACGGCAAGGACCTGCTGAAGATTAACGAAGAGGACTTCCACAAGATCCGCGGTGACAAGATCGCCATGATCTTCCAGGATCCCATGTCCAGCCTTAACCCCATCGTTAAGATCGGCCGTCAGCTGACCGAGGCTATGATCCTCAAGGGCAAGGCTCGCCAGCGCGAGAGCAAGCAGAACTTCAACACCTATCTGAAGCTCCTTAACGATAACATGGTCAAGGCGATCGCCAAGGGCGACAGCGCCAAGGCTGCCGAGCTGAAGACCAAGTGCAAGAACTTCGATAAATTCGAGTATAAGCACATCGACCTTGAAAAGCCCTATAATATTGCGTACGAGTCCGCTGTTGAGGCCATTGAGGACATCAAGGTTCTGGCCTTTGAGATGGAGAAGGACGCAGCCAAGGATGTGGTCTACCGCACCAAGAATGTTGCCAAACTGGCCAAGGCTGCCATTCACGAGTATGTGGTCAAGGACAAGGCCGCCCGCATTAATGAGCTGTCCGGCGTTATCACCTCTGCCGTTGGTGCCGCCAAGCGCAGCCATGACTATTCCCGTATCATCCCCGCACTTAATGAGATCCAGTCCATTCTTGAAGAGGCTGTGGCTTTCGATGCACCCAACTTCTTCTCCATGGGCTACTACCTGACCTTCAGCGATAAACCCCTGCCCGATATGCCCGTCAGTGAGCTGAATGCTTTCCTGCGCAAGTATCTGGACGATGAGTTCATGCTCGCCTTCATTGCCGACGCGAAGCAGGCACTCATCTACTCCGCTGACAAGTCCGCCGCTGCCAAGCAGGAGGCTATCAAGGTCCTGCGTGCCAACCGCGCTGTGTTTGAGAAGGAGAGTCTTAAGAAGTCAGAGGCCTATGCTGCACACAAGGCTATGTCTGCCGCGGTCAATAAGACTATCGACAAGCTGGAGCTGGTAAAGGACAGCCTTGCTTACACCTTTGAACCCGGTGTGGGCGGCGAAATTGATCTCTACTTTAGCGCTATTGGCAAGAATAAGAAGGTCATTAAAGAGCACGACAAGAGACAGGCCCGTCATGATCGCCTTACCGCCCGCGGTAAAGAGCCCGATTGGAAGGTTCCTGAGGCTGCTGTTACCGATCTTGAGCAGGTTAAGGCCAACATCTGCCGCCAGATCGACCGCCTTGTTGAGCATTTCGAAGATGCTCTCCTCAAGCGCGGCAACCGCGACTTTGATGCAGCTACCGTTGATGTTATCGACTATTTGAAGGCCAACGCCTCCGGCACTGTTGCTAAGGTCACCAAGAGCCTTGCCCGCACCAGGGCCATCAAGCTCATGGACGAGGTCGGTATTGCCGAGCCCAGAAGGAGATTCAACCAGTATCCCTTCGAGTTCTCCGGCGGTATGCGCCAGCGTATCGTTATCGCCATAGCCCTCGCGGCTGACCCCGACATTCTCATCTGTGATGAGCCGACCACCGCACTGGACGTTACCATCCAGTCCCAGATCCTTGAGCTTATCAATAAGCTCAAGAGTGAGCGTCAGCTGTCCGTTATCTTCATTACACATGACCTTGGCGTCGTCGCCAACATGGCAGACCGCGTGGCCGTCATGTACGCCGGCAAGATCGTCGAGACCGGCACCGCTGAAGAGGTCTTCTATGACGCGGCACATCCCTACACATGGGCTCTGCTGTCCTCCATGCCTGACCTTGACACCAATGAGCGTCTCGAGGCAATCCCCGGCACTCCGCCGAACATGATCTACCCGCCTGTGGGTGACGCGTTCGCCGCGAGAAACAAATATGCAATGCAGATCGACTTTGAGCGTCAGCCGCCCATGTTCCAGATCAGCGATACCCATTTCGCTGCAACATGGCTGCTCCATCCGGACGCACCCAAGGTTGAAAAGCCCAAAATCATCACCGAAAGAATCGCCAGAATGAAGCTCAAGAGGGGGGACAAAGATGCAGAATAATCGTGAAACTTTGCTCCGCGTAGAGCATCTTTGCCAGTACTTCGGCCCCACCAAAGCCGTTGATGATGTCAGCTTTGAGATCTATAAGGGCGAAGTGTTCGGCCTCGTCGGTGAGTCCGGCTGCGGCAAGACCACCATTGGCCGTTCCATAATCAAGCTCTATGACATCACTTCCGGCGAAGTGTATTTCAAGGGTGTCCGTATCGCCGCCGGTAAGCGCAGCTGCAAGCTGGCTATCAAGGCCGCAAAAGAGGACTATAACAAGCAGATTACCGAGCTTAAGAAGCAGCTTTCTGAAAACGCCATCACTGCTGATGAGTATAAGAGCAGAGAGGCTGAGCTTCGCAAGACCAGAAACAGCATCATCGCTGAACAGCGCAAGCAGATCAAGGCCGCAAACCACGATCAGAAGCGCTGCGACAAGGAGTATGCCGCAAAACTGGTTGAAGAGCTCAATGCTGACTATCAGCCCCGCATCCAGGCCGCCAGCGACGAGGAGAAGGCGGTTCTGATCGCTGAGTACAAGAATGAGCTGCGCAAGGCTAAGCGCACCAGACTGGTCACCCAGATCCAGATGATCTTCCAGGACCCATCGCCTCTCTGGACCCCCGTATGACCGTTAAGGAAATCATCGCCGAGGGCCTGGTGATTCAGGGCGAGCGTGATCCCAAGATCATCGAGGAGAAGGTCTTTGAGATGCTGGAGCTGGTCGGTCTGGTTCGTGAGCATGCTTCCCGTTATCCCCACGAGTTCTCCGGCGGTCAGCGTCAGAGAATCGGTGTGGCCCGTGCGGTCATTATGAATCCCGATCTGACCATCGCCGACGAGCCTGTTTCCGCTCTGGACGTTTCCGTCCAGGCGCAGGTCATCAACCTGCTCAACGAGTTGCGTCACAACCTGGGCCTGACCATTCTGTTCATCGCCCACGACCTGTCCGTCGTCAAGTACTTCTCCGACCGCATCGGCGTTATGTACTTCGGCAAGATGGTGGAGCTGGCTGACTCCGATGAGCTGTTCCTGAACCCCATGCATCCCTACACCAAGAGCCTGCTGTCCGCCATTCCTCTGCCCGATCCCATCTACGAGAAGAATCGCCAGAGAATCACCTACAACCCCCTGGCTTCCCACCACTATATCGTGGACAAGCCGTCTTTCCGCGAGATCAAGCCCGGCCACTTTGTCATGTGCAACGACGCAGAGTTCGCCCGTTATCAAAGCGAGCTGAAGTAAGATGAATGTCAAAGACCTCCGACGGAAATAATCGGAGGTCTTTGTAT
>JAZUPH010000057.1:0-19928 GCA_045605145.1 Oscillospiraceae bacterium
CTCGAGTGGGCCAGCGGCAACGGCGTTGCCTACCAGGACTTTGTTTACAACGATGGCTTCGTAGGTCTGGTCTCCCAGGGCGGTTATAACTATTCTTTCGTTTTGAATAATTACGACATTCTGAACATCGACATCTCCAACCTGAAGGTGACCGCCATGATCCTCACGGACGCCGGCACCATCACCGCAGGCACCATCTGGACCATCGAAAACGCCAAGTAAATCATGCAACACCCCCGCCGGGTTTTGAAGTGACCCCAAAAAGTTAGACAAATATTTCTAACTCAAATTGTTCAAGCAGCCAAGAGGGCTTGCTGTCTGTGTAACGCAGGCGGCAAGCCCTTTAATCTTGCCTTGATACGCCTGTTGTAGTAATCTATGTACTCAATCAGTTCCTGCTTGAAGTGTTCCATGGATTCAAACTCTTGTAAATAGAGCAGCTCACTTTTGAGGTGTCCAAAGAAATTTTCCATCACCGAATTGTCTAGGCAATTTCCTTTGTGGCTCATGCTCTGCACGATCCCTTTCTCCAGACGCATCTGTCGATACTGCTTATGCCGGTAATGCCAGCCTTGGCCTGCATGAAGCAGTAATCTTGTGTTGTCAGGAATCACCGCAAAAGCTTCTGCCAGCATTGTTGTCACCATTAACAAATTCGGGCTGTCAGATAGTGTATATGTCACGATATCTCCACTGTACAGATCGAGAATCGGAGACAGATACAGCTTCTTTCCGAACAGGCGGAACTCTGTTAGATCCGTTACCCACTTCTGGTTTGGCTTCTCTGCCCGAAACTCACGATTCAGCAGATTATCTGCTGCTTCACCTTTTTCACCCTTGTAAGAGCGATATTTCTTCATTCTAACACGGCAGATTAGTCCCAATTCTTTCATTAACCGCTGTACCGTCTTGTGATTCAAATAGATTTTGCGGTTGCGCAGTTCATCTGTGACCCGCCGATAGCCGTATCTTCCTTTATTCTCGTGATAGATTGCTGTGATCTCCGCTTCAGCTTGCTTTTCGGTCATACAATGCATCTCCTTTTTATGAAATGTACTGTATGTATTGACTCTGAAACGGGTGAATGTCAAGTTCTTTCTGCCAGGGTGGCGGATTTTGTCCGTTGTGTCCTTTTGTCCCGGCGGAACAATGCCGGCCTTATCGGAATAATACAAAGTTGATTAGCGGAACAATATCATTGCATGGCATGAGAAAGGCGCCTGCCATTTCCGACAGACGCTTTGTGTGAATATAATGTCATCCCAACAGCCACTGGATCAGATTGAGGGACTTAATGCCATCGTAGGAAGAATCCAGACCGGTATCCATACTTCTTTACGAAGTGTCTCCGTTGAGAGGGTCTTTTTATTATTCGCCGACGGCTTTATTCGTTAACATGGTATACAATAATTTCCAGGCAGACGGCTTACGCATTGCGCTGCTGCCTTCGCCCATGCAAAGAACTTTTTTGCCGCAGGATTGAGCAACGGACCAGATATCTGCCTCTTCGCCCTTATTGGGATCTCCTGTTTTTGCAAAATTACAGAGATAACGAACCATCTCTTCACTTAAAAGCTGATCCTTCTCTTCCATGGGGCGCCAGCAATTACGCAGAGTGCCGAACCAGTACCAGAGGTCACTGGAATGCCATGCGCCGTTATTATCACCGGGGAGCTGCCGGTTGAAATGCCAGCAGAAGCTGGGCTTCTCACGTTTGCTGCACCAGTTTCGTGCCATGGAAAGGAGAATGGGAGGCATCATATCCTCACTGGTAGTGCCGGCCATATAGGGGATAGGATGTGCAACGGGTTCGGAAACGATAAGTCTGCCATCAATGACGGGAGAACAACTCATTGCACCGCCCTTGACGTCCTTTCTTGCAGCGCTCCATGCCTCAAACAGCACCTCGGCGGGAACGGCCCGGAAAGCAGCAAGATCCTTGCAGCCCGTTTTCTCCATCACAGCCTTCCAGAATGCGAAGTTACTTTCTGCAGGGCGGGTTTTCATCAGAGCGCTGACACCGCCGCCGCTGGACATGACAGCACTCCGGAACAATCCTTTGGTGAGAGGGCTGAGACAATGCTGCTGGACGCTCATGGCGCCGGCGCTCTGGCCCATAATGGTGATTTTTTCCGGGCTGCCGCCGAAAGCCGCAATATTGTCGCGGATCCACTGCAGGGCACAGAGCTGGTCATAAAGGCCATAGTTGCCGCAGGCACCGGCTTCTTCCCAAAGTTCCGGAAGACAGGCGAAACCCAGAGGGCCCAGGCGGTAGTTGAGTGTCACACCGATGACACCTTTCAGCGGCCATACAGGCTCATCGAAATGCTTTTCGTGGCCGCAGCCGCCGGTAAAACCGCCGCCGTGGATATAAACCAGAACAGGCTGATCATCACCGGGTTTTGCATCGTCCGGAGTAAATATGTTCAGAAACAGGCAGTCCTCGGAATAGGTATATTGTTCGCCCTTGCGAAACTCATTGTAATAAAAAGCCTTTTCCGTAACCTGCTGCTCATCATAGAAAGCACGGGGCTGGTAGCTGCAGTTGCCGTAGCTGTCCGCCTCATAGACGCCGTCCCAATGGGTAACAGCCACAGGATGCTTCCACCGTTCTGCGGAGGCATAGCGGATGCCTTTGTAGGCAGTCACACCGGGGTTGCGGCTTGCAACGCCTCGGATCAGACCGCAGGGAGTAGAAATTATTTCTTTCATTCTCATTCCTCTTAAATACCGAATACGCGTTGGGCATTGCCAAAGCAGATCTGATTATAGGCCTGCTGACTTAGTTTGCCCGCTGCAACCTGCTCATCCAGCCAGGCACCCAAAGGGAAAACCATATCGGTATTTACCATATCCGTGGCAAAGAAAAGTCTGTCAGCATAGGTTTCCAGGAAGGCAAGCCCGAATGCCTTATCGCGCATGATTGCCTGACCGGCACTGTTGGCGCTGAGATCACCGTAGAGATTGGGATATTTCCCGAACAGTTCCGGAACCCGGCCGCCGGGAACAACAGGCCCCTGTCCCCAGGAATTACGGCTCTCTTTATCGCGGGGTGCGTCGCCGCTCATCTCGATCCAGAAGGTCTGGCTATGGCCCAGGATTTTCAACTTCGGATATTTTTTCAGAACTCCTTCCAGCATCGGGAGACCGGGATCATCCACCACACCGTAGCTAAAACCTTCTTCGGGACTCATATGCATGGTAATGGGCATATCCAGTTTTTCTGCGGCTGCAAACACTTCCTGCAGGAAGGGATCTGTCAGCTTGTGGTTATAGGTCAGTTCACCGATACCGATGGCGCCCTCTTCTTTATACCGGGCCAGCCGGCCATAGACCGACTCTTTTCCCTTGGGACTGACATTACACATCCAGTAATAACGACCGGGAAATTTGTCACATATCTTTTTGTTGGCCTTGTTGGTGCCGAAGGGCAGACCGCTTCCCGCGCTGGACATCAAAACACCCTTTTCGATGCTCAGCTCTTCCAGATGGGGGATCATGTTCTTTGCACTGGCAAGGTTCATTTTACCCAGCTTCGGGATCTGGAAGGGCGTGAGGTGAAGGTGCAGATCGATCTTCTTCATAAGCTTACCGGGTAGCTTCCCGCTTGGCAGCCATCTCGGCGTACATACGGTCAGTCTTCTTCTTGTCCAGGTTGAAGATCAGACCGATGCCGATGAGAATCAGCGCGTAGCAGATGGTGGGGATGGCATTGCAGACGTAGTAAATGCCCTTGACAGCCTCGGCAGTCTGAACGACGTTCTCACCGGAAACATAGCCCACCAGTCCCAGGCTGAAGGCCAGGCCGGAGGAAGCAATGGTGGAGCCGATCTTGCGGCTGAAGGTGTACATAGAATACATGGAGCCGTCACTGCGGAAACCGGTCTTCCACTCGGAATAGTCCAGACAGTCGGAGACCAGAGCCCAGATCAGCATGGTGAATGCAGTCTGGCCCAGCAGAGTCATGATGTTCAGGGCAGTGTAGACCCACACGTTCCGGATGTAGAAGAACATTCTGACCACGCTGAATACAAAACTCAGTGCGCCGGTATACAGAATGACGTCACGCTTACCGAACTTGTTGACCATCTTGGGGATCAGGGGGAAGATCACGATCATGAAGGGCATGGACATAGCCATGGACACGGTGGCCAGCTGGGCATTGCCGTAAACTTCCTTGTAGATATAGCCATAGGTCTGGCTGGAGCCGGTGATGACCAGCATAGAACCGATGGTGGCGATCATGACACCGATCAGGGGACGGTTCTTCAGAACCATCTTCAGGACCTTCCAGAACTCGAACTTTTCGCCTTCGGACTTCTCTTCGCGGACGCGCTCCTTGGTCAGGGCGCACAGCAGGAGGTAACTGACGATAGAGCAAATGCCGAAGATCACAGCCAGCAGGGTGAAGCGGCCGGGAATGGGCTGGTTGTCCTTGTAGCAAAGTATGGGAACCATGCCCAGAGCCACAGCGCCAACCAGACCACCGCCCACGGAACGGGCGCGGGACAGCTTGGAACGCTGAACGGGATCGACGGTAACGACATTGGCCATTGCGCCGAAGGGCATGGAGGTGCCGGTATAGCTCATGCCAAAGAAGATGTAGGCAAAGGCTACGAAAGCATGCAGGACAACACCTTCAAAAGGAACTTTGCTGAAGCAAAGCACACCGGACAGTGCCAGGGGGATCATAAACAGCTTGATCCAGGGAGAGAACTTATCCTTGCTCTTGCCCAGGTGCCAGCGGTCGGGGAAGGAACCGATAATGGGGTCATTAATGGCGTCCCACAGACGGGCAAACAGGAACAGGCCCGCCATCCATTTGGCATCAATACCCAAACAATAGGTGCAGAATGTTAGGAAATACGCGTCAACATACAGGTTCACAAAGCTGCCGGCCATATCACCGAAGATATAGCCCCATTCGTCCTTACCGCTGAAAGGCCGAACGGAAGTATCGATTTTTGCCATGGTAATTTTCTCCTTTTTCTTAGTATATACAGGAATACCTGTATTTTCTATATTAGTATATCTTACTTATTCCGCAAAATATATAGTGTAAATCGCATCGAACATTGCATATTCGGCAAATATGGTATATGATATAAAAAACAGCAAAAAAGGGTTGATATGGATGAAACTGGCGGACTTGATGCACCAGATACAGCAGGCAGCCGGAAATGAACCGAATATGTTGGCGCTGAAGGAAAAGTGTGATTCTCTGGGGATCAATCTGGAGAATATTTATCAGGAAATTGAGATGAATTCTGCCTATGCGGATTCTCACCGGGATATCAGCAGGGAGGCGGATCTGGTGCTGCCTCACAGCCACAGCTTTTTCGAACTGATTTATTGCGTCAGCTGCGACAAAGTGCAGTATCTTGTGGGCACGGAGCGATACAGACTCCGGCGGGGCGATATTATCTGGATCCCGCCCGGTGTGAGCCATTGTCCTCTGTTTTCGGAGGAAATGAAAACACCGTACGAACGCATTGTTCTGTGGGTGAATGCGGAAAAAATGACCGAGTTTTTTGCTCGATGGTCGGAAGTGAATCAGCAGCATAAATTGCACAACCGCCATTATCTTCTGCGGACAGCAGGCATGGCCCGGGAACGGGAACTTCGGGAACTTTTTCAACGGGGCTGCAGAGAGTCTGAAAAAAGATTGGCCGGGTGGGAAATGGCTCTTTACGGCAATACTAATCTACTGCTGGCGCTGCTGATACGGGCTATGAACGGCAGCGGAGAACCGCCGCTCAGAGAAAAGACGGAACTGCTGGACGAGCTGCTGTCCTTTGTGGCGGGGAATCTGCAGGAGAAAATCACCGTCAGTGACGCGGCCAGGAAACTGCATGTCAGCGAGAGCACCGTGACTCATCTGTGCAATAAGCGTCTTGGACTCAGCTTTTATCGGTATGTCACCCAGCAGAGACTGGATCGGGCGAGAAGACTTATGATGGAGAACATAGAGTTGAGCGCCGCGGCAGAGCAGTCGGGCTTTTGTGACTATACTGCCTTTTTTCGGGCATTCAAGCGTGAATACGGTCTTTCACCCAGTGAATACAGAAAGATTCATAGTTGATATGTTGTTGCGTTTCATCTTCCAGAGGTCTGTGTCACTCAGTTGAGAATTTATCTGAAAATATTCTTAAAACGGTGTGTTTTTGTGAAAAAATCGAATTGGCTGTACAAATGACAGAAAGCATAAGAAAAGGCTGAATTGCGGCATCAGGTGTTGCAATGCATTAAACCGGAACTTTGTATTAACTTAATGCAGGCTCCACACTCCGTTGAGAACCGACCTAAAATTGTTCTAAAAACGGTATGTTTTGCGGGTAAAAAGACAATTTGGTTATGTGAACGATACAAAGTATTAGGAAATGCTATATTGTACTGACAGGTGTTGCAATGTATTAAGCTGTAACATTGTATCAACTTGTTGTAGGCTCCACACTCCGATCAGGACGGTGCTAAAATTGTTCTAAAAATGGTATGTTTTGCTGGTAAAAAGACGATTTGGTTATGTGAACAATACAAAGTATTAGGAAATACTACATTGTACTGCCAGGTGTTGCATTGTATTAAGCTGTAAAATTGTATCAACTTGTTGTAGGCTCCACACTCCGTTGAGAACCGACCTAAAATTGTTCTAAAAACCATGTATTTTGCGGGTAAAACGGCGATTTGGTTGAGTGAACGATACAAAGTATTCGGAAGTGTTGCAATGTATCATCAGGTGTTGCAATGTATTACGCTGTAAAATTGTATCAACTTATCGTAGGCTCCACAGAAACAGAACCTGATTTGATACAAAGTCAAATCAGGTTCTTCTTTTTATATCGCAAGAAAAGTTGGAAACATACCAGAATAACCGGCATATTTCCAACTAAACTTTTAGTGCGTTTTCTGAGCCTTTTATACGCACCCCCATCCGCCTATCGTTGAAAAAACGGCAATGATGACCCGCAAGTCTCTACTGCACAGTAAAAATGCCCTTTCCAGTAATATTTGCCTGCCAGCAGCATTTAACTGCTCCGCTGCATTAGCCGAACGGCAGTATCCAGCAGACCGGCAATACTCAACTACCCGGCAATTTACAACCGACCGGCAATATTTCGCAAACAGCTTGAATTTCTGAAATATTGGTGTATAATCAAAGAGCCGACAGTTCGTTTGTACCATCCTGTCGTTAAACAAAACCAGGACTGCTATTCATATATTATGTGATTATGGCGGCTTTGCGTTTTGCAGGGCCGCTTTTTTGTGAGGCAGTTTTGCGTTTTGTAAAACTGCATTTTTCTTTGGAGTAAAGCATGAACAATAAGTCCGAAAAAACACAGCTATTTGAAAGGCTTATCCGGCGACTCAGGCGTGAGCGGGAAGAGACACGGATCCTGCTCAGATGCATCCCGGCAACGGTCGTATCGCTGTTTGTCGTCAGCGTCATCTGCATGAATCTGCTGGCGAACAAAACTCTTGTTCAAACCCACTGGATTGCCCTGGACGGCGGAATACTGATATCCTGGCTGTCTTTTATGTGCATGGACATCATCACAAAGTATTTCGGCCCCAAGGCATCCAACAAAATCGCCCTGCTTGCGGCGGCGATAAACGTGCTAACCTGTCTTATCTTCTATGCGGCAAGCATAATTCCGTCCAACGCGAATGATTACACCGCACTCAACGGCATACTGGGCGGAACATGGTTTATCCTGCTCGGAAGTACCATCGCCTTTCTTGTGTCGGCAGTTATCAACAATTTCTTAAACTGGACGGTGGGCAAAGCGTTCCGGAACAATCCCGACGGAGCAGCGGCATTTGCGGCAAGGACATACATTTCCACATTTATCGGCCAGTTTATGGACAATCTGATTTTTTCGCTTATTGTTTTTGTGGGCTTTGCGCCCGTATTCTGGGACGGATTTCACTGGACGGTGTTGCAGTGTACGGTATGCGCACTGACCGGCGCGGTTGCGGAGCTGATCATGGAGATCATCTTCTCCCCGTTCGGTTACCGCATTGTAAACAGGTGGAAAGAGTACAACGTGGGGCAGGAGTATCTTGCCTACATCGGCGGAGGGAATTGACAATGAAGATTTTGATCACAGGCACATCACAGGGCATCGGCAAGGCCATTGCCATGAGATTTCTCAGCGGCGCCCATGAGGTTATCGGCATCGATCGGCAGGCGGCAGGGATACAGCACGAAAACTACACTCACTATCAGTATGACGTGAGGGATTATGTTAACCTCCCCAGCATCGAGGGTGTGGAAATTCTGATAAACAACGCAGGTACGCAGAACGACAACGACATCGACATCAACCTGAAGGCGCTGATCCACATTACGGAGAAATACGGTGTCCAGGACAACATCCGCTCTGTTTTGAATATCGGCTCCGCCAGCGCCCATACCGGCGCGGAGTTTCCGGAGTATTGCGCAAGCAAAGGCGGCGTATTGGCCTACACCAAAAATGTTGCAATGCGCATCGCCAAATACGGCGCCACCTGCAACAGCCTTGACCCCGGCGGGGTTCTGACCCCTCTTAACGAGTGTGTGATGAATGATCCTGTGCTTTGGGAGCAGATCATGGCTGAAACGCCCCTAAAAAGGTGGGCAACTGCGGAAGAAATCGCCGAGTGGGCGTATTTTCTGACGGTAACCAACACTTTCTGCACGGGGCAGAGCATCATTGTTGACGGCGGCGAGGCGATAAATTATCACTTTGTGTGGAAGGAACAGGCGTGAAATAATTATAGCACGGACACAGAAGAACGCAGGACAACACCGCAAAGAAATGAGAGCAATATGAAACACAAAAACGCAAAGCGAACCGCTCTTGCTGCGGCGCTTGTCTTACCGATTGCGCTTATCGGCACTGCGGTCTATATAGGCACCTATCAGAATCCGGCCCACGCTGAGCTTAAGAAGGCCGGGATCATAGAAAAGCAGGTTCAGGTGGGCGAGGTTACATTCAACTACGCCGAGGGTCCGGACAACGGGCCGCCTCTTGTCCTTCTGCACGCACAGCTGCTGGACTGGTTCAGCTACAGTGAGGTACTGCCGGAGCTGTCGGAGCATTTTCATGTCTACGCCATCGACTGTCCCGGGCACGGAAAAACCGTATATCCCGATGATTATGAAATGAGCGCAAACAATATCGGTGCGTCGCTGGATCAGTTTCTTCACCAGGTGATCGCTCAGCCTGTCTATCTGAGCGGCAATTCCTCTGGCGGCCTGCTGTCCGTATGGCTCGCCGCGCACGACCCGGATATGGTACTTGCCGTGGTGTTGGAGGATCCTCCCCTGTTTTCCGCTGAGTATCCGGCCATCCAAAGCACCATCGCCTACCGCTCCTTCATCACCAGCGAAAAGGCCGTCCGGGAAGGCTACGATGGGGATTTCCTGCTTTATTGGGTCAGAAATTCAACCGCGTTTTTTAATAACTATGTATTCAGCGGCGCGCAGCCGGCGGTGGAAGGCCTGGTAAAGTATTACCGATTCTTCCGGCACGAAGGCCCGGTTGAAATCGCCTTTGTTCCGCCCACGGTGCGGGAGATGCTCCGCGGCCTGGATATGTATGACCCGGCCTTCGGAGCGGCATTTTACAACGGATCCTGGAACGAGGGCTTTGATCACGCACAGGCACTGCGGGAAATACAGTGTCCGGTTCTGCTTATTCAGGCGGATACCTCTTACATGGATGACGGAACATTGAACGGCGCCATGTCGGAGGAGATGGCAATGCAGGCATTGGACTGTCTGGCCAAGGGTGAATATGTGAAAGTCGATGCCACTCATGTGACACATCTGGATATTCCGGAGGAGTTTTCCCGGCTTTTAGTTGAATTCTTTACAGGCGGCCGTATCGGTTGACATAATAACAATTCCAGTAGCATATAAGCACACAAAAGCCCCCACCCGCCAGGCTGCGCAATTTGCGCCGCGGCAAGTGGGGGCTGTTATGTCATGTAGGCGTCATTCCGGGGAGAACATATCCTTGCCTACGCCGCACAGGGGGCAGACAAAATCCTCGGGCAGGGCGTCAAATTCGGTGCCGGGTGCGATGCCGTTGTCCGGATCGCCCAGTGCCTCATCATAGGTCCAGCCGCATACATCACAGGTGTATTTTTTCATCGTATTATCCTCCAAATTAATTATTGAATCTTCTCAAAGTCTGCTGCGCCATGCTTGCACAGGGGGCAGATGAAGTCCTCTGGCAGTGGGTCGCCCTCATACACATAGCCGCATACTTTGCAGACATAGCCCTTCACGCCCTCGGTATTGGGTTTGGGCTTGACATAGTTCTGATAGTAGGTGTAGGTCATGGTCTCGGCATTGGACAGGACCCTGGCCTCGGTCACAGAGCAGATGAACATACCGTGGGTATCAAGATCCACATACTGCTCAACCTTCAGTGACATGAATGAGTTAATATAGCGCGGCAGGAACACAAGTCCGTTATTGGAGCGCAGAGGCGTGCAGTCGGCGAATTTGTCTACATTTCTGCCGCTGCGGAAGCCGAAGGCCTCAAACACGGCAAAGGGCGCATCCACTGTCAGGCAGTTGACATTCATGATGCCGGTCTGCTTGATGATATGGTGGGAGTAATTCTGCTTATTAATGGTAACTGCAATACGGTTCGGTGTGTTGGTCACCTGGGTGACAGTGTTTACGATAAGGCCGTTGTCCTTCTTTCCATCATTTGATGTGACCACATAAAGACCGTATCCGATATTGAAAAGAGCCGTCAGGTCGTTCTTGTCGGCGGTGCTGTCCTGCATGGCCAGATACTCGCGGCACAGTTCATCCGCCAGCGCCTTTAGCTTTGCGCCGCTCTCTTCATTGAGGGCGGAGCGAACGGTAACAACATTTTCGGCCAGCTTGAGATTCCTGCACTTTTCCAGCATGGATTTCATAATCTTTGCCGCCATGGGTGCCCAGCTGCCGTTCTCAATAAACGCGACCGTCCTGTTGCTGAAATTGCGCTCGGTCAGATGGTCGATAAACTCACGCATGAAGGGGAAGATATCGGCATTATAGGTGGTAGTCGCAAGAACCAGTTTGCTGTACTTAAATGCGTCAGCCACCGCAAGGGCCATATCGCAGCGGGCAAGGTCGTGCACCACAACATTGGGGCAGCCGTTGGACTTGAGCGCGGTTTCAAGCTGCAGGACCGCCTTTTTGGTGTTGCCGTAGACCGAGGTATAGGCAATGACTATCCCCTCTTCCTCGGGGCGGTAGCTTGACCAGACATCGTACTTACCCAGATAGTAGCCCAGATTCTCTTTGAGTACGGGGCCATGGAGAGGACATATCATCTGAATGTCAAGAGTTGCAGCCTTCTTAAGCAGCGCCTGCACCTGAGCGCCGTACTTGCCCACTATGCCGATGTAGTAGCGGCGCGCCTCATCCAGCCAATCCTCCTGCACATCAAGGGCGCCGAACTTGCCGAAGCCGTCAGCCGAGAAAAGAACCTTGTCCAGGGTATCGTAGGTAACAATGACCTCAGGCCAGTGAACCATGGGCGCAGTGACAAACACAAGAGTGTGCCTGCCGAGGGAAAGGCTGTCCCCCTCCCCTACCACGATGCGCCTGTCGGCAAAATCCGTGCCGAAGAAGCCCTGCATCATGGCGAAAGCCTTCTGCGAGGAAACCACAGTCACATTGGGATAGGTCTTAACAAAGGCCATTATATTGGCCGAATGATCCGGCTCCATATGCTGGATGACCAGATAGTCTGGGGTCCTGCCATTGAGAACATTCTGAAGATTGTCCAGCCACTCGTGGGTAAAGTTGGCATCGACGGTATCCATGACGGCGATCTTCTCATCAAGGATAACATACGAATTATAGGACATACCGTTGGGCACCTTATACTGCCCCTCAAACAGATCAACCTTGTGGTCGTTTACGCCGACATATTTAATATCGTTGGTAACTGTCATATTATTACTCCTTTGCAGTAGATATATATATGGTTCCCTGTTTTGCCGAAATGCGCCGCCGTATTGAAATGATTTCACCCCGACGGGGCGCAGCATCGCAATTTTTGTTCGCGTTTCAATCATATTCCGAAACGCCTATCTTATGTTGTATTCATTATAACACAATTAGCCTATTTGTCAATAACAGGAATCGTTATTATTAAGAAATTTTTGTAATTGCATTGTCAGCTGGCAGAACAGAGCGCCGATTCATAAACTGTTTAGAGGTGATCTGATGTATCTGAATTTAGCTTGCCCGGACGCGGTTGCAATAATCCGCGGCAGCAGTGAAGCGCCGTGTATATCGGGACAGGTATGCTTTTATCAGAAAACGGGGCGCGTGATGGTGGTAGCCGACATTCGCGGGCTGCCGCCGGACAGTTCGGCAGGTTTCTTTGGTCTGCACATTCACGAGGGGGACAACTGCGGCGGGACGGAGTTTTCCGGCACAGGCAGCCACTATAACCCGTCGAATACCGCCCACCCGCGGCACGCAGGTGACCTGCCGCCGCTGCTGCTGTGTCAGGGCGGTGCGTACATGGCTGTATGCACCGACCGCTTCTGCGTGGGGGATGTTATCGGGCGCACCGTTGTCATCCACAGCCACCCCGACGACTTCCGCTCTCAGCCGGCGGGAAACGCGGGAAGCAAAATTGCCTGCGGAGTAATATGCCGGAGATGAATTACGGCTGTGTTGAACTATTGCGCACAGCAGGTTCCCCGTATAGGCAGAGTTTAAAACCGATCCGTAAACGGAACATAAACAAGGGCCTTCAGGCTGCCGCCTGAAGGCCTTTGTTTATGTTTTAGAACGCAGAGAAAAAGTAGGCTGCGGTTAGTTTGCGGCCTTAAAGCGGCTGCCGTCACCGATCCATTTGACGATCTGGTCGAAGGTGTTTTTCATTGTATCGCCGTACTGGCCCGGGAAGGCTTCAGTTCCGGTTTCGGGCGTACCATCATGGCGGGCACCCTCAATAAACATCACCGTTTTATCCGTGCTCTGTACACGATCGTAGATGATCTCCGCTGTAATGAACTCCCATCCGGCGGTGAGGCCAACGCTGAGGATAGGTGCGTGGATATGGCTGACATTTCCCATTGTGGTGGCATAAGAGGATTGCCACTGCACGCCGTGGAAGGATGACTCGTCAAAGCCAAAGTCCTCATCCACACGGATCGCGCAGCCTTTGAGGAAGTTTCTTACCGTTGTCGTCCTTGCTCCGCGGGCATAAGAGGGCGTCAGGGTGGCGTCATTGCAGGGCACTCTCGTGGTATGTACGACCTCATGTGTCACGGATCCGTCTGCATGGACAAGATCCCACTCACGCCGGGTATGTCCGAGAAGGCTTACATCCTGAGTGAAGATCATGTTGTTGGCGCGCATCTGGGCACCGCCTGGAATGATGAGCGGCTCGTCATCAATGTAGTAGCCCTTGCCCGCGTCAATGAGCTTGATGCGCTCAATACAGTAATCGATGTACTTATTCATTCTGGCCGCCTGCCCACGGTGGAATCGGGCCACGAACTCGCGGTCAAATCTGGTCGCACCGGGGACATAGCCGAATTTGGGATTAAACAAGTCCAGTTCAGGGTCGCGAAGGGTGCCGTAGTGCTCGTCATATACAGCGGGGTCAAGACTCATCAGGGTCATCATGCCATTGCCGTAGTTGGAATCAAGTGCGATAATACCGTCACTGGGAGTAAGAGGACGCAGGTCCTTAAGTTTGACAATCCTATCGTCACCCTGGAAAATGCCGCAGCCGTTCTCGGCAATGGCCTGATATGCGCTCATCGGAGTGCAGCCGCCGCTCCAGTTGAAGGACAGCACAATCTCAATGCCATCCAGGGACTTCATGTACTCAACACCCTCACTAAGGATAACAAATACATCATCAGGATCAGGACCGCCCACTCTGGGCAAGTCATTGATGCGCAGGGCGCGCACACCGCGCTTTGCCAGTTCCTCTCCCACAAAAGCAGGTGCATAGTGGAACGACACGCCTATATGGTGCAGATCTGTGGTCGTTAGCGGCTCATACAGGACGGCTGGCGTCTTCTTGCCGACGGTTACATTGGTGGTTTTGAATTCATAATACTTCATATATCTCTCCATTCTGCCGCTGTATACAGTGAAGCAACAATTATGATCCCCGTACACGGCAAGAATAAACAGATGCTTGCCGTTTTGCGGTCGGTCAATGGCAAGGCAGAGCCTGCGCAGTTCACGAAATTACGCCTGAGGAGTCTCAACGAATTCTCCGTCGATGTAGCGTTTATTCATATACACGCCGTTCATGCTGTAAGACAGCACGGAGAAGCCCTTGATAAGTTTGAAATAAGTGGTTCTTGTGGTGGGCGGCTGAGACGGATCCTTGGTGTTATACTTGGTCTCGGTTTTGGAATATGTATAGCTGTTGGGGTCTTCAATAACCTCATTGAGTGCCTCAAGATAGTTATAGAGCACATGGTTTTCGATCTCCACCATGAAGTGGCTGCTGTACAGATAATCATACTCATCCATACGCTTTACCAGCTTCTCCAGCTCATTGCGCAGCGCCTCGAGAGTGCTGTACTCACCCTTGTACATGCCGGGGCGCGGGCCGCCGCCGACGCCGCTGACATCCACGACCAGATCGTCGCCCATGAACATGATGCGGTTCTTTTTATCAAGGAAGCCGCAATGACCCACGCCGTGACCGGGCAGCCAGATAAGCTCAATCTCATGGCCGCCGCCCAGGTCGAAAGTATAATGATTGGGCACCGGGACCAGCTCGAAGGGTTTGAAGGGGGGCAGATCCTCTCTGCGGATGGTGATCCATTTTCCATCGCCGTTCTCATCAAACAGATAGTCCCACTGGTGCTCATTCTGTGCGCCGATCACAGGTGCCATGTACTCATGGCAGTAGCACTTGGCAAAGTGGCTGTTGCCCAGGGCATGGTCGGGACCCTGATGGGTGTTGGCAACGATGATATCACGGTCATCGCCGATGATCTCACGGAGAAGTCCGGGCATATCACCCAGGCCGTAAGCGGTATCGATAAGGAAGGCTTTCTCAGGGCCGATGATAAGGAACATCCAAACATCACCCATTCCGTCACAGTTGGGGCTGAACAGTCCGTAAACATTCTCTCTGAAACGGTACACCTCTATAAATGGGTTGATGTCATAGATGGTCTTGTCATCGAAATGCTCACGCAGCATTTTCATATATGCCCATGATACAGGGTTCTGCTCGGCATCCCAATGAAGACGCTTTGCCTTGCTGCCGCCCTTTATCTCCCACATACAGTTTTTCTCAAGATATCCGCTTGCCATAGTAATATGCCTCCTTTATTTTATTGCAGAAGTAGACCACAGAATAATAATATATCTTAACACCTTTCGCCGCAAGTGAAATTCCGTACTTTTCAAAAAGTTTTACATATTAAACAAATTCGGCATAAGATCAATGTGCAAAGTTCCAATAGGCACGCTGCATCGGCAGCCCTGTGTTTGACTATTGAGTACCGCTGGGCTATAATAACTGCAATATGTCAACGCGGAGGTGCCGCGCAGTGCCGAACATAATTGAAATCATAGATTTTGCCGACCCCAATATCGACGTGTTTGCCCGCCTTACCGAGGCGCAGCTGAAAAACAGGACGGAGCCGTCCAAAGGTCTTTTCATTGCCGAAAGCCCCAAGGTGATAGGCCACGCCCTTGATGCAGGTTACATGCCGGTGTCACTTTTAATGGAGCGCAGACACATTTCCGCTCAGGGCGCAGACATAATAAGCCGCTGCGGTGATGTGCCCGTTTACACGGCGGACAGCGCCCTTCTGGAGCAGCTGACCGGCTTTCAGCTTACGCGGGGCATCCTGTGTGCCATGCGCCGCCCCGTCCTGCCGCAGGTGGATGAAATTTGCCGCCACGGGCGCAGGATAGCCGTTCTTGAAGGGATCGTGGATCCCACCAATGTGGGCGCAATATTCCGCTCCGCCGCCGGACTGCACATAGATGCGGTGCTGGTCTCCCCCACCTGCTGCGACCCTTTGCACCGCCGCGCGGTGAGGGTGAGCATGGGCGGCGTATTTCAGGTACCATGGACCCGTATCGGCAGCAGCGCCGCAGATTGGCCCCAGGCAGGCATGAAGCAGCTTAAGGCGCTGGGCTTCAAAACCGCTGCAATGGCGCTAAACCCCAACTCGGTGGGAATAGACGATCCCCAACTCATGGCGGAGGAAAAGCTGGCCATCATATTGGGTACCGAAGGTGACGGACTATCCCCGCGCACTATAGACGGCTGTGATTACACAGTGATGATACCAATGTCACACGGCGTTGACTCACTTAACGTGGCGGCGGCAAGCGCTGTAGCCTTCTGGCAGTTAAGGGCAAGGTAACGCAAAGATAAAGCTGCTCCCCGCAGACAAATCAATACAAACAAAGCCCCACCGCGCCATATGCGGTGGGGCTTTAATCGGCTTATTGGTTTTATCAGTACACGCCGCCCATGACAGGGTTTGCAGCGATCCGACAGACGAGAGCCTCAAAAGACTTGGGAAGCAACCCAGCGCCGGTCTTCTCGTCTCCGCGGTCGCGGTGATGCTTGATTTATTGATATAAAATGGAGTTTTCATATTCTACAGCAAGGTCGAGATACCGCGCCTTGCACATGACGGTTATCCTGCACTTTTTCAACACAGTGTATCACCCTTTCTGGGCAATTACTGTTTCAATGGTGATCTCGGGGTGGCGATATTTTGCGCGGCGAGCGATCTTTTCCTCACGGCTCATATATATCGCCTCTCTGGGACACCAGTGGAAACAGGCAAGGCAGGTGGAGCAATCGTCACCTATCTGCGCATGGCCGTCAACAATGCGGATATTATCCATAGGACAGACAGAAGCGCAAATGCCGCAGCCGATGCAGTTTTCATCGGCCATTATGCCGCGGAAATTATTGGGCCATGAAACGGGGCGCAGAGGAAGCACCTCATCAGTGTGATGATCTTCCTGCGGGCGCTGGCGGATGGTATCGACAATGGCTTCAACGCGTTCTTTCTGCTTTGCCAGATGCTCGGCGTCAACGTGAGCCTCGTTAATAAAGCTGTTGCCCGGCATGGGCAGGCCAAGGGCAAGAGACAGCTTCTGTCCCCTTGTGCGCAGCATCTGATCCAGCTTTTTATACGCCGTGCCGCTGTGGCCGCGGTAGGTGGCGCAGGCAAAGATGTATGTATCGGGTTTGAAGACCATTTTGGCAATCATCTGGCGCACAGGCCATGGCATATCCCCATAATAAACAGGAAAAACAAAACCCACAGTGTCGGCCTCTTCCACCACCTTTGACAGCTTAACTGTGGCGGCGGCGGGCACCAGGCGGCAGCCGCCCAGGCCTTCAGCGATCATCTTTGCAGTGCTGTAAGAATTGCCGGTAGCGGTGAAATAGTAGATTGCAGTACTCATATATCCTCCCCTAAAAATTATATTACGGCCTAATATTAACGCACAGTGCCGATTTTTTCAAGGGTACATGCTGCATCGCCTGAGACAAATGACACTTGACATAAGCAGACAGAGATGTAAAATATAAGCATACAATCCCGTCATTTAAAGGCGAAACAACAATGTCTCACGGTTTTGACAACATTCAAAAGAATTTCGGCTTCGGCTGTATGCGCTTGCCTATGTTGGGCGACCAGGTGGATATTGAGCAGACCTGCATAATGGTTGACGCCTTCCTTGAAAAGGGCTTCAATTATTTCGACACTGCCCATGGTTACATCGGCGGGAAAAGCGAAACAGCTCTGCGCGAATGCCTTACCAGCCGCCACCCAAGAAACAGCTACATACTGACCAACAAGCTTTCAGGTCACTATTTTAACTCTGAGGATGAAATCCGTCCCCTGTTCCAAAGCCAGCTTGAAGCCTGCGGCGTTGACTATTTTGACTTCTACCTTATGCATGCACAGGAAATGAACAATTTTGAAAAGTACAAGGCCTGCCGCGCATACGAAACCGCCCTTGAGCTGAAGGCTGAGGGTAAAATAAAGCACATGGGCATCTCTTTCCATGATAAGGCTGAGGTTCTTGATAAAATACTCACTGAGTATCCTCAGGTTGAGGTGGTCCAGATTCAGTTCAACTATGTTGACTATGAAGACGCCATGGTACAGTCACGCAAGTGTTATGAGGTCTGCGTAAAGCACAACAAGCCTGTTATTGTGATGGAGCCTGTAAAGGGCGGCGCTCTTGTCAATCTGCCTGAAGAGGCACAGAAAGTCTTTGACGAACTGGGCGGCGGCAGCTACGCCAGCTATGCCATCCGCTTTGCCGCCGGCTTTGAGAACATGATGATGGTTCTGTCCGGCATGAGCAGCATTGAGCAGATGCTGGATAACCTGAGCTATATGCAGGACTTTAAGCCCCTGAACGCGGAAGAGCAGGCCGCCGTAGGCAAAGTGTGCGGCATTTTCCACTCCATTGGCACTATTCCCTGCACCGCCTGTCGCTATTGTACTGAGGTTTGTCCCCAGGGCATCCCCATCCCCGATCTGTTCGCCTGCCTGAACTCAAAGAAGATCGTCAGCGACGGCAATGCCGGCTTCTATTATAACCAGGTCTTTACCAAGAACGGCGGCAAAGCCAGCAGTTGTCTCAAGTGCGGCCTGTGTGAGGACATCTGTCCCCAGCACCTTGAGATCCGCGATCTGCTTGAGCAGGTTGCTGAAACCTTTGAGAAATAAGCACTATGGCGCCCTGCAACGGCACGGGCGCCATGGTTTTACCAATTACTAATCATAAATACAGGAGCAGATCATGCGCAGAAAAGACAGAGAAGTTACCGATATTACAGCCATTGAAGACATCATCCATCGCTGCCATTGCTGCCGCATTGGCTTTAATGCCGCCAACGGCGCATATATCGTTCCGCTGAACTTCGGCTGGTGCAAAGAAAACGGCAGCTATGTTTTCTATTTTCACGGCGCACATGAGGGGCGCAAAATCGACCTGATAAAAAGCGGCGGCAAAGTGGGCTTTGAAATGGACTGCGGATACGAGCTGCACCCCTCGGACAACGCGTGGGAGTGCACCGCCGCATTCAGCAGCATTATCGGCACCGGTACAGCCACTATCGTGACGGATGCGTCAGAAAAGCGACTCGGCCTTGAGCTCATCATGCAGCACAACACCGGCCGCAGCGGCTGGGAAATCAAAGACGCAATGCTGCAGCAGGTTTGTGTGTTCAAATTGGTGGTTGACACGCTCAGCTGCAAGGTGCATTTATAACCCTGCAATTAAAAAAATCCCTGCTCAAACGAGCGGGGCTCATAAGACAGTTAACAGGCACAGTAGTTTCATCTGCTGTACCTGCTATTGTATAATTATCATTCGTGTGATAAATTGGAATCAAACAATTCGAAAAACTTGAATTTGTCTAACTGATTAAATCTTGGAGGTATAGTATGGAAAGAAAATATCCCGCAAAAATGTTTTGGCTCTTTGTTCTAACGAATTTCTTGTTCCATTTTTTCTATCTGTCTATTCCTGGAATTATCCTTTGCCTTGTCGGAATTTGGGTAAAGTCTTTCCTATGGATTGGACTTGCAATTTTGGGGCTTGATGTGATCCTTTCAGTCATTGAACAGTTGCGTATTCGAAAAGCTGCCGTGACACCCAGCGACAACCCCGAGTTCAATGAGCTGATGGACGCATTTTATGGCCCTGACGGACTTGAAGCTGTCGGAAAAATTTTGGATGCAAAAATCGGGGCTACATCTCCCGTCGAACCGCAAGAAGACAAAGACTGATACATTCAAATTCCAATTGGTAATATAAAAGCGAAGGTTTAACAGCCTTCGCTTTTCTTATATGATGAAGGAGGTCGGCCTGACGGAATTTCCAATTGGGACAATACGCCCGCAGACAAATGTGTCAGCCATCCTTCATCATTCTGCAT
>JAZUPH010000058.1:0-3085 GCA_045605145.1 Oscillospiraceae bacterium
GTGCAAAGGCGTTTGGCGGGGATGTCGGCCAGCTTTTCCATAGATGCAAGGTACACCGCAAGGCTGGTTGCCGTTGGCTCGCACAGATTGGTCATGCCGCCCTGGGTGTTGTCGCCGGTGAACAGAGTGCCGGTTCGCTCGTCCAAAATGCAGATGCTGCCGTGGGTATGACCGGGGGTGTGAATGACGCGCAATGTGCGGCCGCCCAGATCGATGACATGGCCGTCCTCCACCGGGATTGGCTTGGGCGGTGTGGGCTGCAGCTTTTCGGCGGCGTTCTCAACGCCCCAGTGCATTGCCTCTTCAAGGCGGGTCTCATAAGCACACTTATAGTCGTAAACGCCGTTGTCATCGGGGTGCAGCAGGGGAGCGCCAAACTCTGCGTTGCCGCCGCCGTGATCCGGGTGACCGTGGGTGTTGATGAGAATGAGGGGGAGCCGGGTCAACTTGTCCACCACGGCTTTGAGTGAGCCAAGGCCGAAGCCGGTGTCGATGATCAGCGCCTTCTCTTCGCCCAGCACCAGATACTGCTGAAAGCGCATAGGGGGCGCTGTGATGTTGATGATGCCGTCACCAAGATCATTTACCAGATGCTCGGTGAGCATCTGAGGGCCTTTTCTTTTTTCCATTTACTTATCCTCCCACACTGAATTATATGTCAAGATATTTGATAACACATTCAAGGGTGGCGTTTATGCCGCCGATGTCATGTCCGATGCCGGGCAGAAACTCGGCGCTTACATTCTCCGCGCCCAGCCGGTCGGCATAGTCGAGGAACATTTTCACCTTGTCACAGGCCAGATCCTCCTCACCGCAGAAAAAGCGGATGGGCGGCAGTTTGCCGCTTTCCACCAGGGCGGGGAAGCGCTCCCACATACACTCGTACGAGTCAAGGTATGCCTGCACCGAGGGATATTTGGCGATCATGTTGATCTCTTTGTGGGTGATGCCGAACTGGGGCGGGGCATACTCGCTGGGCAGGGCTTTGGGGTTTGCCTTGCAGAACGCCCTGAACTCCCCGGCGCTCATATGGGCATAGGGCTTTAGGAACTCCGACTCTCTTGCGCTGGCACCCAGGGGAAGTATGGCCCCGAACTTCTCCGGGTGCTTAAAGCCCAGCAGAAGCGCGCCGGAGCCGCCCATGGAAAAGCCGGTGATATAATTGTCCTTCGCCTCGCTTGATGCGGGGAATGCGCTGTGGATGAAAGGCATCAGCTCGTCAAAGAAAAAGTCGGTAAAGTTATAGCCCGTTCCGTAATGGGGGTGATTGGCGTAGTCGCTGTTCATGCCGCTGGGCATGACCACCATAAGCTCCTTGCCCCGGACAAGCTGCATAAGAGTGCTGTCGTTTATGAATGTCTCGTGGTCGCCGCCGGCACCGTGGAGCAGCCAGAGCACCGGGTATTTCCTGCCCTGTGCGTAATAATCGGCGGGGGACTGACCGCGGCCCGGCTCGGGCAAAAGAATGCTCACATCCACCGGCAGAAACAGGGCGCGGCTGCGCATATTGATCTTTACAATATTCATATATGCATCCTCCCTTTCTCAGTTAATGCCGAAATATTCCAGCATACGCAGGTTCTGCGGGTCAAAAACTTTGCCTGTGTGTCCCTCGCCCTCGACCATGGTGAACTGAATCCGGTCAGCCAGACCAAGTCCGGCGGCGTAATCCCTGAACTCACAGGTGGCGTGGTAGAAAAGATCTTCCGTACCGCAGGCGATAAACATTTTTGGCAGCTTGCCGCTTGCGGCGGCCTCAGGCAGTCGCTTCCACATACATTCGTAAGAATCGTAAAACGCTTGCACGCTGGGGTACTTGGAGATGACATTGACCTCCTTGAGCTTTATGCCGCTGGGATTGCCGTACTCGGTGGGGAAGGCCGCGGGATCGGCAAGGGCGTCGCGGCGGAATTCATCCATACTCTTTTCAAGGTACGGCTCAAGAAATTCCGAACGCCTGAGTGAACTGCCCAGTGCGCCGATACCTCCGAACTTCTCCGGATGCATCAGTCCCAGAGAAACGGAACCGAATCCGCCCATTGATGTGCCGATGATGAAATTATCCTCCGGCGCCTGTGAGGCGGGGAAGGTGGCGTAGATAAAGGGCATCAGCTCGTCAAAAAAGAAGCCGGGGAAATCGTAGCCGCCGCAGAAATTGTCGTAGCAGCCGTAGTCGCTGTTGTGCGCCGAGGGGAACACGGTTATAACCCGCCTGCGGCTGACTGCGTGGGCAAGGGGGGAGCGCAGCTCCTGCTCGCTGTCTCCGCTGGCTCCGTGCAGCGACCACAGCACTTTGAATTTTTCCTTTGAGCCGTAATAGCCGCCGCTTCCTGCGGTGGCCTCGGGCAGGATCACCCCCACCTGGACGGGCAGACCCAAAATTTTGCTGTTAAGGCGTACTCTTATCACATTCATATTCGGCACCTCTCAGGCTGTCGTATTATACCTGCATTATAACATGTAACGCACCTTAATTCTAAGAGAATTTCCTGCCCTGCCATGAATGGCACTTTTTGCAACATTATCGTGATAATGGTGCTGAATGTGGTTTTTATTTCAAGTTTTTGTTGACATAAGGGCGGGGGATTTGTAAAATTAATGTATAGAGCGGCGCAGCACTGCGCCGTAAAACTCAATAGAAAAGGGGACACCGGATATGACAGATTCTGCATTTAAGCGCTTCCTGAAAAGCTATTGGTTCATCCTTTCCATGCTCGTTGCGATTGTAGCCGGCTGCGTTACCGGCCTTCTGTGGCCCGGCGCCACGGCGCTTGAGCCGCTGGGTACCTTGTTCATCAACCTTATGTTCTGCGTGGTCGTCCCCATGGTTTTCTGTTCCATTTCTTCGGCCATTGCCAACATGAAAAACCTTAAAAAGGCCGGCAAGGTAATGGGCGTCACCATGGTGACCTTCTTTGCCACTGCCGCCATTGCTGCCGTGATCATGTATGTGGTGGTCAGCGTCATCAACATCGTCCCTGCCGACTTCAATGTGGCGGAAATTGCAGAAGAAGCCGAGTCGGTGGAGGCTGTGTCCGTTTCCACCCTCATTGTCAACTTCTTCACCAAGCCCGATTTTAATGAG
>JAZUPH010000059.1:0-8676 GCA_045605145.1 Oscillospiraceae bacterium
CGAGCAGTAACGAAAGTTGGAGTTAGTGATCCGGCGGTATGTGAGTGGAAATGCCGTCGCTCAACGGATAAAAGCTACCCTGGGGATAACAGGCTGATCTCCCCCAAGAGTTCACATCGACGGGGAGGTTTGGCACCTCGATGTCGGCTCATCACATCCTGGGGCTGGAGTAGGTCCCAAGGGTTCGGCTGTTCGCCGATTAAAGTGGTACGCGAGCTGGGTTCAGAACGTCGTGAGACAGTTCGGTCCCTATCTGTTGTGGGCGCAGGATATTTGAGAGGCTCTGTCCTTAGTACGAGAGGACCGGGATGGACGCACCTCTGGTGCACCAGTTGTCACGCCAGTGGCACAGCTGGGCAGCTACGTGCGGATCGGATAAACGCTGAAAGCATCTAAGCGTGAAGCCGGCCTCAAGATAAGATATCCCACTGAGTCAGTCAGGTAAGGTCCCATGAAGACTACATGGTGATAGGCTGCGTGTGTAAGTACGGTGACGTATTTAGCTTGGCAGTACTAATAGACCGAGGGCTTGACCAACAAAACAGCACTCGAAGGAGTGAGGATCAGGGGCAACAGACAGCGAGATGCGCTGGAGGTTGCAAGGTTCAAGCTTATCTTGAAGCACACGAAACTGTAATTGAGATCTTTGTTCAGTTTTCAGGGTATTCCCTGAAGAAAAAGTTGGTGTCGATGGCGATGAGGGTACACCCGTTCCCATACCGAACACGGAAGTTAAGCTCATTTGCGCCGACAATACTTGGCTGGAAGCGGCCCGGGAAGATAGGTAGGTGCCAACATCTTAAGGACCTCTCAAATGAGAGGTCCTTTTTTTTCGCCTGTTATATGTGCAGTATTTTTTATGCGGGGTGATCCTATGGAAACCTTTATTTTTATTCTTGAGATTATCGGTACTGTTGCTTTTTCTATTTCCGGTGCTATGACAGCGATTAAGAAGAGAATGGACATTTTCGGTGTTGTGACTCTCGGTCTTATTACCGCCGTTGGCGGCGGCGTCATTCGTGACCTTGTTTTGGGTATCACACCGCCCCACACCTTCAACAATCCCGCATATGCATTGGCTTCAGCACTGACTAGTATCTGTGTATTTCTCCCCGCTGTCCGCCGCTTTTTCAGACGCCATACTTACCTTTACGATCATATGCTGTTTTACATGGACACCATCGGCCTTGCAATTTTTACTGTTGTCGGTGTCCAGATTGCGGCTGCTCATGCACAGCAGGTCAGTATGTTCCTTTTTGTGTTCGTCGGTGTTGTAACCGGCGTTGGAGGCGGAGTTCTGCGCGATGTTCTGGCTCAGAACACTCCGTATATATTTGTTAAACATGTTTATGCCAGCGCTTCACTTATCGGGGCGCTGATATGCGCTCTGTTGTGGAAAACTCCGGTCCCTGCTGCGGCAATGCCTGTGGGCGCTGCGGTCATTATCGCTATCCGCATGATGTCCTCCCACTTCCGCTGGAGCCTGCCTCATCCCCGCGATGATGAGCCCTCGAATGTGGAAAAATGAATCAATCGACACAACGCCCTCTGTCCTGAATGCAGAGGGCGTTGTTTGCTGCCTGATGCCGCACAATATTTGCTGTCGATATGCAGACCGCCTTGAAAAACACGGGGATTGTGCTAAAATATTTTGTAATTTGTAAAAGGAGGTCTGCGGTATGAAGATCTTACTGAAAAACGGCAGAATATACGACGGCTGCGGCGGCGCGGCAGTGTATGGAGATATTCTCATAGACGGCGACAGAATCGCGCAGGTCGGGATCGTGACCGACACTGTGGCGGATGAGGTGATAGACCTGGGCGGACTGTCTGTGGCACCGGGTTTTATAGATGCCCACAGCCACAATGACTGGTTTGCTATTAAAAAGGACCCGGTGAAATACTTTGAGCCATTTGTGCGTCAGGGCATCACCACCTATGTTACCGGCAACTGCGGCCTGTCTTCTATCGGCTTTGAAGAGGGCTGTCCGAATGTTGATAAACTTGGCGGCGGTCTGTTCTTTTACAATGACACCACAGGCAAATACGGCACAGCGCAGGACTTCTTCGCCGCCGTCGACGGGAATGCACCCGGCAACATCGCTTTGCTGGCGGGCCATTGCAGTGCCCGCGCCGCCGTTTCCGGCAGCGTTGACCGCCCCCTGACAGCGCAGGAAGAGGCAGAAATGCTGGCCATACTGGAGAAGGCGCTGCAGCAGGGCGCGGCAGGCATATCTCTTGGCCTGATGTATGATCCGGGCCTGTACGCGCAGGTCGATGAACTGAAAAAGGTGGCGGCACTGTGCCTTAAATATGACCGTCCCCTGACCGTTCACCCCCGGGCAAATTCCGCCGTTTCCATGTCCTATCCCCAGCTGCTTGGGCGTTCACACCTGCTGCGCGCGGTAGACGAGCTGGTGGAGGTAGTGGGGGAGAGCAAGCTGAAACTCCACTATTCCCATGCCATTTTTGTGGGGCGGCGCTCATTCAAGGACAAGGACGAATTTGTGCAGATCATAGACGGCCTGCGCGAAAAGGGTGCGGACGTGCAGTTTGATATTTATAATGAGATGCTGGGCGTGTCTGTTATTACCGTCATCCTGCCCGCCTGGTATCAGGCCATGACCCCGGCGGAGCGTAAAAAGCCCATCAACCGCCTTAAGCTGAGCGTGCTGGTCCATGCATCCAGCCTGCTGTTGGGCTTCGGCTTTAAGGACATACAAGTGGCGTACATAGGGCCGGGTTATGAGAAGTATGAGGGGCTTTCGGTGCATGATGTGGCAAAGCTGGAAAAGCTCAGCGACCTTGACGCGTACCTGATGCTGTGCGAAAAGAGCGACTTCAAAGGGCGCGTAAATATGGGCCCCTACACCACTCCCGAGATTATTGAAGAGTTTTCCAAAAATGACAACTGCCTTTACATGACCGATGCATGGGTAGAGGACCACGGCGTGCAAAACCCCGCGATATACGACTGTTTCCCCAAGTTCCTGCGTGATTCACTGCTGGGCAAGGGTGCCGACATGGCAAAGACCGTACGCAAGATGACGGGCGCCACGGCAGACCGATTCGGCCTTAAGGACAGGGGATACCTGCGCTCCGGCTGCTATGCCGACCTGACGGTGTTTGATGAAAACGAGATTAAGTCTGCTCAGCCGGACAGAGAGCAGTCCTTCGGCATTCGCCGCGTGTTCATCAATGGTACCCAGGTGCTGGCGGGTGACGAACTGGATGAGGCCGCGTTCGCAAATGCAGGTCGCGCCGTTCCTGTGGTGTAAGCTGCCCCGAAAAACAAGTTAAACAGAGAAAACACGGTGCAGTAATTGCGTACTGCACCGTGTTTTTGCGTGTTGTTAATAAAAAGCCCGAACGCTTTATTCTATCCCGAAGAAGCGCTTTCCGTTTTCGGTGGTTATGCGGGCAAGTTCCTGCTCGTCTATGCCCCGCAGGGCGGCAATGAAGCGGCAGATGTGCATAACATTGCGCGAGTCGTTTCTGTGCCCGCGGACGGGAACGGGAGCCATATAGGGGCTGTCCGTTTCCAGCATCATGCGCTCAAGGGGCATTTTCTGCGCCACCATGGGCGCGCGTTTGGCGTTTTTGAAGGTGACAGAGCCGGTGAAGGACAGGTACCAGCCGCGGTCCAGCAGGAATTTTGCAGTTTCCCAGCTTTCACCGAAGCAGTGCAGTACGCCAATAACATCGGGGTGGGCGGCGATAACATCCAGCGTGTCGGCGCAGGCGTCCCTCAGATGTACGATGGCCGGCAAAGACAGCTCTTTGGCAAGGCAGAGCTGGCGGGCAAACACATCTTTTTGCACTTCGGCGGGCGCGCCGTCGTCGTAGTGGTAATCAAGCCCTATCTCACCGATGGCGCGGACCCGGGGATTTGCGGCGAGAGCCTTGATTTCCGCCAGACCCGCATCGTCCATTTCCTGCGCGGCCTCCGGATGATAGCCCACAGAGGCGTAGACAAAGTCATAGCGCCCCGACAGCGCGACTGAAAAGCGGGAGGTTTCAAGATCAGAGCCGCAGTTCATTATCAGACTCACGCCCGCGGCCTCCATTGAGTCCAGCAGGGGGAACCTATCGTCGTCAAAATGTGCGGCATCATAGTGCGCGTGAGTGTCAAAATACATTTTTACCCTCCGAAAAATCAAAAAAGTAGGAAAAAAGCCCTTGCATTGGGAAAAAAGCTATGCTAATATAGTAGGGCGCTTTGAAGGCGCATATGGTCAATCACGAAAGGAACGAGTTTTAATGGTTGTTTTTGTTACAATTATTCATCTTATATGCTCTCTGGCTCTTGTCGCTGTTGTTATCCTGCAGAGTGGTAAGAAGTCCGGTCTGGCTGCCATTTCCGGCGGCAATGAGTCTTATCTGTCCAAGAATAAGTCTGCCAACCTTGATGCCAAGCTGGCGCGTATGACCAAGTGGGTCGCTATCGCATTCGCGGTGACTACTCTGGTGCTCAACATCATTATCTGATCTGACGGCTGCGTTGACAGATCATCTGAAAACTGCAATTTCCGGCGGGGGAGTGTCCCCCGCCTTTTTTATACTATCACTATTTTAATACAGTCTGTCAAGTGCATATCGGGGTTTACAAATAGCATTTCCTGAGATATACTTTCTGTATACTTTTTTGAGTGGGTGAATTGATGGATTTCGCATCTGTGTTTTCTGCGCTGCGGCGTGAAAACGGCTACAGCCAGCGTAAGGTGGCCAACGATCTTAATATTTCCCAGGCGCTGCTGAGCCACTATGAGAACGGCATTCGTGAGCCGCGTCTTGAGTTTATAGTCAAAGCCTGCAAGTATTACGGCGTTACTGCCGATTACATGCTGGGCATAAATAATGTGAAGCATAACCCATACACCACCGGTGCCGGAGCATCGGCCCAGGGAGGGGCGGATATGGACGGCGCTGCCAAGTGGGAGAGTAAGTCCCTGCGGCAAATGCTCAACGCCCTGGCCCTTGCGCTTAATTCGGCGCAAAGCATTGGCGGTGACGGAGCGTCCCGTTTGGCGGAGGAGTATTTTGCGGCCTGTGTCGGCCGTATTCTTACCGCGATGAATGAGCCGGTGAACCCCGGCACCAGCGCCCTTGCCGACAGGCTCAGCTTCGAGGCGGCGATTGCCCTGTCCGAGAGCGGACTATTGCGTGAGCTGGCGGGCGGTGAGAACGAAAAACAATCCATTGGCCCGGCGGAAACCGGGGAACAGATCAGAGAATATTTGCTCCTGCTGCAGCAAAGGGCTGCGGCGCTTATTGATAAGAGGTAAACTATGACCGATCAAAGCAAAATCAGAAATTTTTCCATTATCGCCCACATTGACCACGGCAAGTCCACCCTTGCCGACCGCCTGCTTGAGCTGTGCGGCACGGTCTCCCAGCGTGATATGGAGGATCAGATCCTTGATAATATGGAACTTGAGCGCGAGCGCGGCATAACCATAAAGGCCCGCGCCGTCAGCCTTGACTACAAGGCCGATGATGGGGAGGTATATCGCCTTAACCTCATTGACACCCCTGGTCACGTTGACTTCAACTATGAGGTCAGCCGCAGCCTGTCCGCCTGCGAGGGCGCGGTGCTGGTGGTGGATGCCGCCCAGGGTATTGAGGCACAGACTCTCGCCAACACGTATCTTGCCCTTGACAACGATCTTGAGATCGTGCCCGTCATCAACAAGATAGATCTGCCCGCCGCCGATCCCATGCGAGTCAAGCACGAGATCGAGGATGTTATCGGCGTCCCCGCTCTGGATGCCCCCGAAATATCCGCAAAACTGGGCATAAATATTGAGCCGGTGCCCGAGTGCATCGTCAGCCAGATCCCCGCCCCCAGCGGCGATCCGGCGGCGCCTCTGCGCGCGCTTATATTTGACAGTCAGTACGATGCCTACCGCGGCGTCATCGTCTATATCCGCGTTATGGACGGCACTGTGAAGGCCGGGGACGATGTCCTTCTTATGTCAACCGGTGCGGTGTACAAGGTGGTTGAGGTCGGACATATGGAGCCCAAGGGTTTCCGTCCCGCTTCTGAGCTTTCCGCCGGTGACGTGGGATACATCACCGCCAGTATCAAAAATGTTGCCGACACACAGGTGGGCGACACGGTCACCCTTGCGGCCAATCCCACTGATGAGCCGATGCCCGGCTTCAAGCCGGCGCAGCCCATGGTGTTTTCCGGCATTTACACCGTTGACGGCGCCAAGTATCCCGACCTTCGCGACGCACTGGAGAAGCTGAAGCTCAATGACGCGGCGCTCACCTTTGAGCCGGAGACGTCCATTGCACTGGGATTCGGCTTCCGCTGCGGCTTTTTGGGCCTTCTGCATATGGAGGTCATTACAGAGCGCCTTGAACGCGAGTTCAATCTTGAGCTTATTACCACTGCTCCCAGTGTTATTTACCGGGTTACCAAAACCGACGGTACTGTTGTCATGGTGGATAACCCCCTCAACTACCCTGAGCCTGCGTCCATTGACTTTGCGGAAGAACCCTTTGTCCGCGCCTCCATCATGTGCCCCACCGAGTATGTGGGCAATATTATGGATCTTTGCATTCAGCGCCGCGGCGAGTATCGCGACATGGATTACCTCGATTCGACCCGCGTTGAGATGCACTTTGAGCTGCCCCTCAACGAGATAATCTATGACTTTTTTGACGCGCTCAAGTCACGCAGCCGGGGATATGCGTCTCTGGACTATGAGTTCAGCGACTACCGCCGTTCGGAACTTGTAAAACTGGATATACTCCTTAACGGCGATGTAGTGGATGCCCTGTCGTTTATAGTGTTCAAGGATTCTGCATATTCCCGCGGCAGAAGGATATGCGAAAAGCTGAAGGAGAATATTCCCCGCCAGATGTTTGAGATTCCCGTCCAGGCGGCTATCGGCGGCAAGATCATTGCTCGCGAGACCATCAAGGCAATGCGCAAAGACGTTCTTGCCAAGTGCTACGGCGGCGATATCACCCGCAAGAAGAAGCTGCTTGAAAAGCAGAAGGAAGGCAAAAAGCGTATGCGTACCTTCGGCACTGTTGCCGTCCCCCAGGAGGCATTTCTGGCTGTGCTTAAGTTTGATGAGTGACAACTTACCGCCTGTTTGGGCACGCGGTTTAGTTGCGGTTAATATACACTGTGTATACTGACCGTCAGGGAGTGTGCAAATGCTGTCAATAGTGTTTACGCTAATAAACGGTAAAAACTGGGATTAATTTGCCGTGCGGTGTTACAATTGTTATTGATAAGTCGTTTTGCCTGTGATAAAATTCACTGCAGTGCGATTTTGTATTCGTCGGATATTTTCGTAATTTGCCGTGAAAGATGAGGCGTCTATGAAAGACCTTAAGGCCATTGTCTGGATAACCCAGCTGGGTATATCCGTTGCGATGCCGCTGCTGATTTTTGTTTTCGGCTCTGTCTGGCTCAGAGAGCGCTTCGATCTGGGCGCGTGGGTCGTGATCGTGGGTGTGGTCTTTGGCATCTGCGGCGCGGTTGACGGCCTGCGCTATTCACTCAAGGCAATGAATGCCGTGACCGGCTGCAAAAAACAAAAGGACGATGAACCACCCCCTGTGGCCTTTAACGACCATGAATGACCCGTTTGGAGGATGCTGATGGATTCCCGCAAACTTGTACTGAAAGAGACCGCGATAATCGCTGTCGGACAGGTCATCTGCGTGGCTGTGATGCTGGGTGTATTCGCCCTGATAAAACGATTTGATACAACAGTTCTCCTGGGCGGGCTCCTGGGCGGATTGATCGCAGTGCTCAATTTCTTCTTCATGGCCATGGGCGCCATGATCGCCGCCGATAAGGCCGAGGCGCAGAATGTAAAGGGTGGTCAGGGCACAATCCGCACATCCTTCATGCTGCGGACAGTGGCCATGTTTGCGATTATTTTTGTCCTTGTAAAGGCCGGTGTGTGCAATGTTTTTGCACTGGTCCTGCCTCTTGTTTTCACCCGCCTGATAATTACGGTGGCAGAATTTTTCAGAAAGCCAGGTGAACCGAAAGCATGAGTATTAATGTTGACGGCCCGTTTATTTATTTCAGAATATTCGGCATCCCAATAACACAGACAACAGTGTCCTCCTTCATTGTGACACTGCTTTTGTGTTCTGCTTTCATTTATCTTGGCAAACGCCTTAAGAAAAGGCCCGACGGACTTCAGGTCATGGTGGAAAAGGGTGTCATGATGATTCACAGCCTCGTCTGTGAGACGATGGGTGCCCACAACGGCCACTGGACGCCGTTTATCATGACGATCTTCCTGTCGTCCATCTGCGGCTCGTTTATCGGTCTGACCGGATTTTTGCGCTCTTCCACCGCTGATATGAGCTGTACACTGGTGTGGGCTGTGATGGTCAGCGTTGTCATTTGGTACAATAACATTAAGAACAACGGCATTGTGGGCTGGCTCAAGGGCTTTACCGAGCCTATTGCGGTCATGACCCCCATGAACGTCGTTTCCGAGATCGCCCAGCCTGTCTCCATGGCCTTCCGTCATTTCGGCAATGTGGCCGGCGGCGGCGTTATCACCACCATTCTGTACACTGCCCTTTCTATGCTGTCTGCTGCAATTCTCAATGTGATCTCCCGGAGCGGCAGGCTGGTGGCTGTTGTGATGCTGGCGGCCGGCGCGGGTCTTATCCTGCTGTGGAAGAAAA
>JAZUPH010000060.1:0-4343 GCA_045605145.1 Oscillospiraceae bacterium
CATGAGGGCTACAAGTCCGTTGCCAGACAGCTTGCCGACAAGTTTGGATTTGAGAAGGTTGCCATCACCCTGCGTGAGAGCCACTCTGCTACCAACAACGGCTGGAGCGCCATGCTCTACGATGTGGCCTCCGACGAGTACTGCTTCTCCAAGAAGTATGAGCTGCATATCATCGACCGCGTTGGCGGCGGCGACAGCTTTGGCGGCGGACTTATCTACAGCCTGCTCAGCGGCAAGGATACTCAGGCTGCTGTGGAGTTTGCAGTGGCAGCTTCCGCTCTGAAGCACACCATCGAGGGTGACTACAACATGGTTTCTGTCTCCGAGGTGGAGAAGCTGGCCGGCGGTGACGGTTCCGGCCGCATCCAGAGATAAGTAATCGCTTATGACGATAAAAGAGGGTCGGTGTATTCCGACCCTCTTTAACTTTTATTTGTTCACTGTTTCCCGCTGCTTTTGTGCCGCCTCATAGGAAAATTGACAGCCGCAGTAATCCTGCCGGTACAGGTCAAACTCCTGCGACAGGGTGATAGAGCGCTTGTAACCCTCCCGCTTCTTGAAGTCTGAGGGCAGATATGGGACGCCGTACTGTTGGGCAAGCTCCTGCCCGATGCGGTTGATAAGTCCGGCATTTTTGTGTGGGCTCACCGACAGGGTGGTGCAGAACCAGTCGTAACCGCCCTCTTTGGCGAGGCGCGCTGTTTCACCAAGACGCATACGGAAGCAGCGCTCACACCGTGCGCCGCCCTCGGGTGCGGATTCATAACCCCGTGAAACGGCGTCGAAATCCTCGCTCAGCCAGGGGGAATATATCATTTTGACCCGCCCGGAAAGACCGGAACCTTCCAGCAGCTTTTCAAACTGTCTGCCCCTGCGGTGATACTCTTCCTCCGGCCAGGTGTTGGGGTTGTAGTACAGCAGGGTCACCTCAAAATGCTCGCACAGGCGCTCCAGCACAGAGGAGGAGCAGGGCGCACAGCAGCACTGCAGTAGCAGCCGCAACGTGGGAGCGGGAAGCTGTGAGATCAATTCGGTCATCTCACGGTCGTAGTTAATCTTCATGTTTTCACCATTCTTGCCATATTGCTTAGCGCTATACTATTATACCACATCTTTTGCGCGCCGCCAGAGTGATTGAGTGATTATTTTTGTGTTAAAAAGTAATACAGCTATTGGCAAACGCTGAATATTATGTCATAATAAAAGAGTTGTAGCCGCTAAAATACAATCGGCATGGATCACATGAAAAGTGACCTGAAAGGAGAACTATGGCAACCGTTGCACCATCAAGAAGGGTCGGCGCTGACCTGACACAGGGCCCGATCTTCAAACAGCTTATTACCTTTGCGATCCCCTTTATTCTCACCAGCATTATTCAGCAACTTTATACGATCATCGACCTGATGATCGCCGGCCATTACATAGGCGCGATCGGTACTGTCGGCGTGTCCGTCGGCAGTGAGCTGAGCGACCTGCTGACCCCTGCTGCCATGGCCTTTGCAACGGCGGGGCAGATATATATGGCTCAGCTGGTCGGCGCCGGCAACCACGAAAAGGTGAAAGAAAGCATCGGCACCCTTTGGGGCTTTACACTGAGCCTGGGTGTAATTGTGGGCATTCTCGGTGTCGTGTTCCATGGCACGATCCTCGACCTGCTCAACTGCCCCGATGAGGCAAGGGAGCAGGCTGCCGCGTACATGGTCATTTCCTGTATCGGATTCCCCTTTGTATTCGGCTATAACTCGGTGTGCAGTGTGCTGCGCGCCATGGGTGACAGTAAAAAGCCGCTGATATTTGTTACTGTTTCGTCCATCATACATATTTTTGCCGCGCTGCTGTTTGTGATAGTCTTTAAGCTTGAGGCTGCCGGCACCGCGATTGCCACCGTTATCAGCCAGATGGCATCCTTTGTAGCGGCATTTATCTGCGTTGTAAAATATAAAGAGCGCTTTGGCTTTGAGATGAAGCTGTCCTTCTTCCGTATAAGGAAAGAGCCTCTTATGGTCATTTTGAAGCTTGGCCTTCCTCAGCTTTGCCGCACAATGCTGGTGCGCTTCTCCATGGCCTACGTCAACTCCAGCATCAACGCTTACGGCATGACCTTCTCTGCCACCAACAGCGTGGGCAACAAGCTGCAGAAATTTATTGAGGTCTTCGTTCAGGGCGTCGACAGTGCCTGCAGCGCTATGATCGGCCAGAACCTGGGCGCCAGGAAGCCCGAGAGAGCCAAGAAGGTTGTTCTGTACACCCTCGGCTGCACGATGTTCTTCGCACTGTGCTCCTCAATATTGACCTTGACCCTGCCCCGTCAGCTTTACGGCCTGTTCACGACGGAGGCCGAGGTCATTGAGCTGGGCGTGACCTATCTGAGGATAATGGTTCTGCACTTCTTCTCGTCGGCTTTCATCGGTCCCTTCCAGGCTATGGTCAACGGCAGCGGCTTTGTTGAGCTGGGCTTTGCCATCGGCATTCTTGACGGCGTCATCTGCAAGGTGGGTCTGAGCCTTCTGTTCGCCAATGTTGTGGGCCTGGGCGCCATCGGCTTCTTCTGGGGCACCGCGCTGTCCCGCGTCCTGCCGGGCATTCTGTGCTGTGCATACTTCCTTAGCGGCAAGTGGGCAACCCGCAAACTGCTTGGCTCAAAGAAAAAGGCCTGAGTTGTTAATGTGAGAATATCCCCGCCTGATGGCGGGGATATTTTTTGCCCAGTGTTGTATTTGTGTATGAAAATGTGGTATTATTAACGCAGTTTACAAGAGCAGGAAGGAGTGGTGGCCGTGATAATCGTGAGCGCCTGCCTTCTTGGGCGCAACTGCAAGTACAGCGGCGGCAATAATTGCAGCGCGGCTGTGCTGAAATATCTTGAGGGCAAGGATTATATCGCCTGCTGCCCGGAATGCGATGGCGGGCTGGATACGCCCCGTGTGCCCAGCGAAAGGGTGGGCGACCGGGTCGTGAGCCGTGACGGCCTGGATGTGACCGCCCAGTTTCATAAAGGCGCACAGCGCGCCCTGGAGCTGGCAAGGCAGCATGGCGCGGACACTGCGATTTTGAAAGAGCGCAGTCCGTCCTGCGGTGTAAGGGAGATATATGACGGCAGCTTTACCGGCACCAGGGTGCCCGGCAGCGGTGTGACCGCCCGGCTTTTGGCCGAAAACGGTCTGCGCCTTTATACGGAAGAGGACATCGACAGGATTATCGGGGAGGATTGACAATGGAAAAGCTGATATTTTTGGGAACGGGACACGCAATGACGCTGGACTGCTTCAACACCTGCTTCGTTATCGACAGCGGCGCAGACGGCTGCACGCTGGTGGATTGCGGCGGCGGACTGCAGCTTCTGCGGCAACTGAGAGATGCCGGGGTGGAGCTGAGCCGGATTCATGATGTATTCATTTCCCACCAGCATACCGACCACCTGCTGGGGCTTTTCTGGCTCATCCGCGCCATGGGGCGTGTCGTGACCAGCCCGGAATACGGCGGAACATTGAACATTTATATGCACCGTGAGCTTGAGGCTATTGCCCGTACGGCTGTAACGGCGATAATGGCACCCAATCAGCGGGCTCAGCTGGACAAGCTGATTAAGTTCATCGTTGTTGAGGACGGGGAAGTCGGTTCCTTGGGTGGCAACGAGACCGAGTTTTTTGACCTGTACTCCGAAAATGAGCGGCAGTACGGTTTCAAAATGCGGCTGAAAAACGGGGAGTATCTGCTCTTTACCGGAGATGTGCCCCTGCATGAGCGCAACTTCCACCGGGCGCAGGGCATGGATTGGCTGATGCATGATGCCTTCTGCCTGTCGAAAGTTTCCCACCGGGGCCATTCCACCGCGCTGTCCGCCGCGCAGACTGCAGAAAAGGTGGGTGCGCACAATCTGGTGCTGTACCACGGCAGTGACAATGATCTGAAAAACCGCCAGCGCGACTACATTGCCGAGGCAAAGACGGCCTTCGGCGGCGATGTCTACGCGCCCTATGACCTTGATGTGATAGAGATATGATAAATAAGCGCCCCACCCTGAATAGGTGGGGCGAGTTTTTTGTGAGATTTACAGCTCCTTTGAGCCGATGCGTATGGTTTCCAGCGCGTCGGCGACGGATGGGGAGTAGCCGTCCGGGCCAAAGTGCTCCCGCAGGGAGGCGATAAACTCATCGGTGGTGTAGATGTGCCACTTTTCAAGCTGGGCATCTTTCGCCGCGGCCTCCAAAAGGGCGATGAGCAGATCGTTGTAGCTGCCTTTGACGGCGTCAAGCCGCAGGGCGAGGCGGAGGAACTCCCTCTCGTGCAGCTCCCTGAGAGTGACACTGCGGCCGGCGCGCTTCAGCTCCCGCATAACGATG
>JAZUPH010000061.1:0-3022 GCA_045605145.1 Oscillospiraceae bacterium
AATCCATTTATCGTCGGCACCAAGGGCGCGCGCCGCCTCGATATACTCGCTTTTGACGATGCTCATGACCGTGGCGCGCATCAGCCGCGCAAACGCCGGCATGGCAGAGATGGCAAGTCCGTATTTGAAATTGCCGCCGCCGAAGCCCAGAGCGATCTCAATCATCAGCGCAAGGAGTATGGAGGGAACTGATTCCACAATATCCATAATGCGCATGAGATAGAAATCCGCCTTGCCGCCGTAGTAGCCGGCGATGATGCCGATAACGCCGCCGACAAGGGTGGCAAGAAGCGTGACAACAGACATGATCCCAAGGGTAACTCGTCCGCCGTACAAAAGACGCGCCAGCAGGTCACGGCCGATGAAGTCGGTGCCAAATATATGCTGCCATGACGGGGCATGGCGAGCCTGATCAATGTCAATTCTCGTTGGACTTGCGCTAAGAAAATAAGGCAGTATATAGCAGGAAAAAAGGATAAACACAAAGGTAAAGAAGGCAGCTGCCGCAACCTTATTTTTGAAAAACCTTCTCACCGCGGATCCGAAAACGGATTCAGCCCCCACAACACCGGTCACGCCGGTGCCGCTGTCGGAAATCCTCGTCTTCATTCGGCAGCACCCCCCTTCTTCCCGGAGGAGAGAAATTGGGTGCGCATCTGGGGATTGAGGAAAGTGTAGATAATATCCGCAAGTATGTTGACGCTGACGAGCATAAAGGCAATGATGACGGAAGCCGCCAACAGGTTGGTCTGATTGCGGGAAGTAACCGCCGCCAGGAGCATCGTACCAAGACCGGGCAGGCTGAAAAAGCGCTCAACCACTATCGCGCCGCACAGCATCTGGGACATGACGATGGTGAGATTGGACACTACGGGCACCATGGCGTTTTTAAGCACATGCACAAAAATAATGCTCCTCTTCCCAAGGCCCTTGGCGTGAAGGGCGGTAACATAGGTCTGGTCAAGAATCTCCACCACGCTGGCACGGGTCAGACGGGCAGTGGATGCAATGCCGCCGATGGCAACGGTCAAAGAAGGCATAATCATTGAACCCGGACGGGTAAAGCCGAAGGCGGGCAGTATGTTTAAATGGAGGGCAAACAGCAGCACCAGCATCAATGCCAGTGTATAGCTGGGTATGGAGGACAGGAAGGTAATGAAGGCCATAACAGCATTCTCCGCCCAGCTGCCCTGTCTGAGCGCCGCGAACAGACCGATACCAACGCCGAAGATAAGTGTCCCCGCAAAGCCCCACATCGTGAGCCTAAGCGTGAGCGTCATCCTGTATCTGATATCCGAAGTGACGGTCCGGCCGTCCTGGACGCCGAAATCGAATTTGAAGAACACCTTGTAACAGTAGCGTATGTAGCGGGAAACGAAGGTTTCTTCGATGCCCAGCTTTTCAAACACGGTATCCAGCCAGTCTCCCCCGCCATAGGAGGAAAGCGCATTCTTCCTGGCACCCACAGTGGTGTACAGCAGCGCGTATACTATAAGAATAACGCACAGCATAATCGGGATCAGCATGAGTATTCGCTTTAAGATATAACGGGTCATGGTGTCGCTCCAAAGGTGATATTTTAGTTATTATAACATATCTTATTAAATCAGGCAAGAGGCTGACATAATTTGTCATGTTCGTGACATTATTGCGCCTTCAAGCATCAATAATTGCCGCTTTGTATCGGTATCCGCGCCTGTGTAGCCGCCGATGCTGCCGTCGGACCTGATGACCCGGTGACAGGGCACGATGATATTCAGCCGGTTTTTGCCGTTGGCGTTGCCCACGGCGCGGGATGCACCGGGTCTGCCGATGTGACGGGCAAGGCGGCCGTAGCTCCATGTTTCGCCGTAGGGGATGTCCATCAGTCCGCGCCAGACCTTTACCTGAAAGTCACTGCCCTGCAGGCGGATGGGCAGGTCGAACACCCGCCGCGTACCGGCAAAATATTCGTCCAGCTGGCGGAACACTTCCCTGCCGAAGGCATCCTCCGGCGGCAGAATCGCACCGGAAGGCACAAAAGAGAGGGACAGCAATGTGTCCCTCTCATAAATTGCCTCATAAAGCCCGATGGGGCTTTTATAGACAGCGCGCATCAGTAGGCAACGCCCTGCCACATCATGGCGCCTGCGACCTTGAGGAAGCCGGCCACATTTGCACCGGCGGCAAGGTTGCCGGGCTTGCCGATAGTCTCGGCGGCGTCGGCACAGCTCTTGTAAATATTCTTCATGATGCCCTGGAGCTTGGCGTCAACCTCGTCAAAGTCCCAGCTCAGGCGCATGCTGTTCTGGGTCATCTCAAGGCCGCTGGTGGCAACGCCGCCCGCGTTGGAGGCCTTCGCCGGGGTGAACAGCAGGCCGGCGGTCTGGATTGCCTCGATAGCTTCGGGGGTGCTGGGCATATTTGCGCCCTCGCAAACTGCGATGCAGCCGTTGGCGATGAGAGCCTTTGCGCCTTCAAGAGGCAGCTCATTCTGGGTGGCACAGGGCATGGCGATGTCGCAGGGGACATTCCAGATGCCGCTGCAGCCGGGTGTGAAGGTGGCGGTGGGCACCAGATCCAGATAGGTGTGGATGCGGGCGCGGTTGACCTCTTTAATCTTCTTGATGTTCTTATAATCAATGCCGTTGGGGTCATAGATATAGCCGGAGGAGTCGCTCATGGCGATGACGGTGGCACCAAGCTGAGTGGCCTTCTGGCAGGCGTAGGTGGCCACGTTGCCGCTGCCGGAGATGACGACCTTCTTGCCCTTGAAGCTGTCGCCCTTGGCGTTAAGCGCCTCTTCGGTATAATAGCACAGGCCGTAGCCGGTGGCCTCGGTACGGGCAAGGGAGCCGCCGGACAGCACGCTCTTGCCGGTGAGAACGCCGGTGTACTCGTTGACGATGCGCTTATACTGGCCGAACATATAGCCCACCTCGCGGGAGCCGACGCCGATGTCGCCGGCGGGCACGTCGGTATCGGGGCCGATGTGACGGTACATCTCGGTCATAAGGCTCTGGCAGAAGCGCATGACCTCGCC
>JAZUPH010000062.1:0-2709 GCA_045605145.1 Oscillospiraceae bacterium
TGTGCTAAAATATTATGTTGTATTATTTTGATTGTTGGAGGCACGAAATGGGTAAACTCATCGTGTTTGAAGGTATAGACGGAAGCGGCAAGTCCACACAGTACAGGCTGCTGTGCCAGCGGCTGCGTGACGCGGGCATACTGTTTGAAAACATCGTTTTTCCCCAGTACAGCGAAGAATCTTCTGCGCTGATTCGCATGTATCTGGGTGGAAAGTTCGGCAGCAATCCCAGCGATGTTAACGCATATGCAGCCAGCACTTTTTACGCCGTTGACCGCTATGCATCATACAAGACAAAGTGGGGTTCATATTATGAGGGCGGCGGCCTGCTGCTCAGCGACCGTTACACCACCAGCAACGCCGTGCATCAGGGCTGCAAGGTGCCGCCTAAAGAGCGCGCCGCATATTTCGCATGGCTTGACGAGTTTGAGCATGGACTGATGCAGCTGCCCAGAGCAGATCTGGTGCTTTACATGGATATCAGCGCCGAGAATTCACAGAAGCGCCTGCGCCAGAGAGAGGCGGCATCCGGGACGACCGCAGATATCCACGAGAAGGATGCAGAGTATCTGAAGGCCTGCGCAGAGTGTTCCCACGCTGCGGCAGATTTCTTCGGCTGGAAGCACATTGCCTGTTTTGACGGTGAGCGTCCGCGCACACCGGAAGAGATCAGTGATGAGATATTTGAGCTTGTAAAAGGGGTTATCTGAAATGGTTGTCATCCTGCTTGGAAACGGATTTGAAGAGATTGAGGCTCTTGCCCCCTGCGACGTGCTGCGCCGCGCCGGTGTGGAGACGGTGCTGGCCGGCATCGGCGGCGATATTATCGCCAGCGGCCGCGGCATCGCGGTGAAGGCAGACTGCAACGTGGAAGAAATTGACATCAACGGGGCAGAGCAGCTTGTTATCCCCGGCGGTATGGGCGGCGTTGAAAGCATTCTGGCCAGTGACACCGCCATGGGCATGATTAAAACGGCGGCAGAGGCGGGAATACCCATTGCTGCCATCTGCGCCGGACCCACCATCCTGTCAAAGCTGGGTCTATTGAAAAACAAGCGGGCCGTGTGCCACCCAAGCTGTCAGGCTCAGCTTGACTGCGCAGCCTACCTGGGTGATGAGAGCGTTGTCGTGGACGGAAACATCATCACCGCCAGGGCCGCAGCAAGCAGCTTCGATTTCGGTCTTGCGATACTGGCCTCTCTGCGCGGTGCCCAGGCGGCACAGCAGGTCGCGGAAGGCATCTGCTATGCCCGCTGACAAAATCCGTCTGCGTGGCGCGCTGAGAGCCGAATACGCCGCCCTTGACGAGAGCTATACAGCATCGTCCGACAGTGCCATCGCCCGCAATGTTCTCAGTCTGCCGGAGTACAAAGCCGCCGGCGTGATATACACCTATTACAGCGTAGGCCGGGAAGTAGACACCCGCGCGATCATCGCACAGGCACTGTCCGATGGCAAAGATGTGGTTCTGCCGGTAATAATTCAGCCGGGCATTATGCACCCGCGCCGGTTGGGTAGAAGCGGTTGCACCGTCAGCGGCAGGTACGGAATACCGGTTCCGCCGGACAGCGAAAGCTTTGTCGACCTTGCAGATATTGATATGATACTTGTCCCGGCGCTGGCATTCGATTACCGCGGCTTTCGCATCGGTTACGGCGGCGGATACTATGACCGTCTGCTGGAATCATGCGGTGCATATGCCGTTGGCTTGGTGCGGGAAAGAATGCTCTTGGACGCCGTGCCAACAGAAAGCCACGACAAGGCGGTTGACTGCATAATTACAGAAAAAACAATAGCGAGGCTCCGTTAAGAGCCTCGCCGGTATGGGGTGTAACACCCCTCTTATGAACGCTACATACGGGCGAACGACACTTTACCAGGTGGGGCGGCCCCGCCTACGGCAGAGCCACCCGCGTCATACGGTCATTCAGCAGCCGCAGCCACAGCCGTTGTTGTTGCTGTAACCGGTGTTGCCGCAGCCGCAGCCGAAGATGACGATCAGGATGAGGATGATCCAAAGGCAGGAGTTGCCACCGTTGCAGTTATTGCACATATACTTTCTCCATTCCGCCGCTGCGCATCGGCAGTTATGAAATTGCTCTCTTACGGCGCAGTATTGTTGTAAGAGCGCTTAAAGGAAAGCAGAGCCACGCGTCTGACGCGCTTTCGGCCTGCGTTCTGCATTATCTTATGCCGAGGCCTTCGCTTGTGTTACAGTTCCAATGAAAGGAGCATAGCATGTCTGAAAACGATATGAACAAAATAAACGGTCTGCCCGGTGATGACCCACGCGAGCCGGAGGCAGATTTCAGTGAGCTGGACCAGCTTCTGCAGCAGCTGGGTGTGCCGTCTGTTGACACCCCGACGGAAGAAGCGGGGCCACTGAGTACCGCTTATGCCCAGCTTGAGGAGGCTGCCGCAGGCGATGATACTCCGGAGCCTGCTGAAGTTTCGGAATCTCAACCGGAAGAGGGCCGCGATAACGAACCCGCTGCGGACCCAGAGGAATTTATCTTCTCCCCGGCTCCGACGCAGGAGGTATCATGGCTGGACAATCTGCTGGCATTCGCGGAGAGTAATTCTGCCGCCCAGCCGGATGAAGAGGAAACCTCTGCCCAACCCTCGGCGGAGGACGAGGAGCCGGAAGCTATTGAATCTGCCGCGCCCGTGGGGATCATCTTCCCGATACAGGAACCGGAGATCGCGCCT
>JAZUPH010000063.1:0-6764 GCA_045605145.1 Oscillospiraceae bacterium
ATATAGTTCCCAATCGCTTTTTGTCTCTGGAAGCGGACAGGGTAATTTCTTAGAAACTCATACCACAGCTTACGCTCCCACGGGGTCATGTTTTTCCTAAGATCTTTTGCAAGAGGGATATTTGCTTTGTTGTAGCCTTTCATTTTCTCTCCCTCCGCCAAAAAACAAAGATTTTTGACACCTCCCTCGTCAGAGGGAGGCTCCGGTGCGACGCCAAACTGCACAATGCGCACTACACCGAAAGATGTATAGAAGTGCGCCCTTTATCTGTTCCATAAATTGGAATTTAGCAGCCCTTTCTGAAACACAGATAAAAGCCACATTTACTATACTTTTTAGCGACAAATATCAAGCCGGAATTTAAACACATTTCTATAATACTATTCTCATCTTGTGAATCCATTTTACCAACACCGTAGGTAGTGGAAATATGTTCATCGGGTAATTGAACTGCAACATCCAGGCAAAACGGTTCTGGATATGCAGAAAGAATATCGCAATCCCAAATATGAAGTTCTCCGCTATTTTTCAAAACCCGTGTGGCTTCTGAAACGGCACTTTTTTGGTCTTCAGTACTCATAAACATCAATGTATAGAATGATGTTACATGGTCAAAAGAATTGTCTTTGAATTTCAAATGCGTAGCATCCATCAAGATTTTCTCAAATCCTGTTGGTGCTTCGTCCAATTCATCTTGACGAATATCTATAGCAACAACTTGGTCGGTGTACAGGCGTCCGATGATACCCTCGCCACCGCCGTCAATATCCAATATTTTACCATTCAATTCTTTATCAAGAGTAATCATCTTTATTCACCGCGTTCGCCAAATTCTTGTTTGTCGATTTGATTTCATCATAGCACAATTCACATGCTGATACAACAGCAGGCACAGCAGTATGATCTGCCGTGCCTGTTAACTGTTTTATGACTGTTGCCCTATCTGCGGGCGCTTTAATTGTTGTCAGGTTACTAATCAGATATCCGGCTCAGTCCACCAGACTCCACGCAGCCTCGTCACACACTACGGTGACATCGTTGTGGAACTGCAGTATGGATGCGGGAACTTCGGGCGTGACGGGGCCAAAGAAGGACTTCTTCAGAATTTCTGCCTTGCCCTCGCCGCTGATGACCATTAGGATCCTGTGGGCCTTCATAATAGTGCCGCAGCCCATGGTAAGCGCCTTGGTGGGAACCTCATCCTTTGAGGCGAAGAAGCGGGCGTTTGCACTGATGGTCATGTCGGTCAGATCGGTGCAGTTGGTGCCCTTTGTGAAATGGTCGCCCGGCTCGTTAAAGCCGATGTGGCCGTCATGGCCGATACCCAGCAGCTGGATGTCGACGCCGCCCAGAGAATCGATCAGTTCATCATATCTGGCGCACTCTGCATCAACATCCTCTGCAAGGCCGTTGGGCACATTGGTGTTGGCCTTGTCAATATTGATGTGGTCAAAGAGATTGTCGTTCATAAAATAGCGGTAGCTCTGGTCGTGCTCGGGTGCAAGGCCCAGATACTCATCCAGATTGGCGCTCTTAACCTTGGAGAAGTCCAGCTCGCCGGACTCGTAGCGGCGGACAAGCTCCTTGTACAGGCCGATGGGTGTGGAGCCGGTGGCAAGGCCCAGCACACAGTCCGGCTTTTCGGCAACAAGCTGTGCAATGATGCCCGCGGCAACAAGGCTCATCTCTTCGTAATCCTTTGTGACTACAAACTTAGTTGACATAATATCGTTCCTTTCCTTGCAACAAATGGAAAAAGCGGAATAACGGACACATAGAATATATCACTGGCAACGCGCCTTTTCAAGCACTGTTATGCAGTTTTTTTGATGCAAATTGGAGGTAATAATTATGACATTTGCCCATGCGCTCAACTCAGTTGCCATTCCCATACTTGCCTTGCTTGGCATTGTCATGTGGCGATCATCGGGACTTGGGCGTATGGGGATAAAAAGCCTGTGGCATGGTGTGCGCTGCTGTGTATCGGCGGAAAAAAGCAGTGACGGGCTTAGCGGATACGAGACCCTTGTCACTTCACTCGCGGCGACTATCGGTACGGCGAACATTGCCGGTGCTTCGGCGGCGCTTCTTATCGGCGGGCCGGGTGCTTTGGTGTGGATGTGGATATGCGGCCTTCTTGGCATGGCAATTAAGTATGCTGAGGCAGTGCTGGCGGTGAAATACTCGCGCATGGGCGCCGACGGACGCCGCTTCGGCGGGCCCATGTACTGCATGCAGGCGGCGCTGGGCAACAGAGGCAGACCGCTGGCGGCCTTTTACTGTGCCGCCGGAGTCCTGTCTGCTGTTGCGACAGGTGCGTTCTGGCAAATGGCGGCGGCATCGGAAACGGTTGGGGAGACGGCGAAGCTGTTTTCGTCCGCTCAGTTGGATGAGACCGGTTTGCGGCTGATCTGCGGGCTTGTGGGTGCGTCTCTTTCGGCGCCGGTGGTGTTCGGCGGCGGCAGGGCGGCGGTAAAGGCCGCCACAACCGTGGTGCCCATCATGTGCCTTGGCTATGTTGCGGCGACCGTCACCATAATCTGCGTTAACGCTGCAAAGCTGCCCGAAGTGCTCCTGTGTGTGCTTAGAGGAGTGCTTGACCCGGCTGCCGCCACCGGAGGGATACTGGGCAGCGGTATCGCCGCGGCATTTGCGGCGGCGTCATCGGGCATACAGACCGGTATATTTTCCAGTGAGGCGGGGCTCGGCTCGGCGGCGATAAGCTACGCTGCATCGGGCGAGGGCAATCCGGCCCGTGCGGGTTTCTGCGGCATGGTGGAGGTGTTTGTGGATACAATGCTCCTGTGTACTCTCACTGTACTGTCGATCATGTGCGGCACTGACCCCGACTATGGCAGTTCGGCCGGCGTCGCGGCGGTGATATGCGCCTTTTCCTCCACATTTGGCCCGGTATTTTCCGGCGTATTTCTTACCGCGTCAATTTGTATGTTCGCCCTGTCGTCCGTATTCACATGGTCCTGGTACGGCGCGTCATGCCTGCGCTATTTGACAAAGTCCGAAACGGCCCGCAGAGTATACTGTTTTGCCTTTGTTCTCCTGTGCGCGTTGGGTGGAATGTTTACCACCGGGGAGTTTAACTGGCTGGTCGCCCTGTCGAACCTTTTGCTCGTGATTCCCAATGCCGTACTGCTGCTGAAGCTGCGGGGAGAAACGTCGATTGCTCCACCTGTGGATCCAATGACGATCTCCACCGACTCATACCGCGAAACCGGCACATAAGTGCAGAAAAAAAGTTCAAAAATTTTGAAAAAAGTTCTTGCATTTGGTGGGGGCGATAACTATAATATTGGTAGATAAGTGGGGGAAAGTGGGTATATATCCACAACCCGCGAAAGGAGGGTGAATCATGGCCGGAATGACAGGGACTTATGAACATACGCTTGATGCCAAGGGCCGTGTGTTCATTCCTTTCCGTCTGCGCCCCGAACTGGGCGAGGTGTTTTATCTGACCATATCGGTGGATAACTGCCTTTGCGCCTATTCTCAGGACAGCTGGGATCGCTTCTTTGAAAAAGTGCGTCAGATGCCCAAGCGCCAGCAGCTTCGGATGCGCCCCCTCTTTGCCAACGCCTGCCGCTGTGAGCTGGATGCGCAGGGGAGAGTTATTGTTCCCCAGATGCTCCGTGAGCGGGTGGGCCTTGAAAAGAATGTAACCATCGTCGGCAACGGCGAATGTGCTGAGTTCTGGGACAGCGCCTGCTGGGCTGAGATCAGTGCCGCCGAGAGCTCTCAGGAGAATCTTGCCGGGCTTTATGAGGAGATCGACTTTTAATGGATGAGCTTCATATTCCGGTCCTTTTAAATGAGTGCCTTGAGGGTTTGGATATAAAGCCGGACGGCATCTACATTGACGGTACCGCAGGACGCGGCGGGCATTCCTCCCGCATTGCCGAAAGGCTTGAGGGGGGACTTCTTATCAGCATCGATCAGGACAGTGAGGCCGTGGCCTACACCACAAAGCGCCTTGAAAAGTTTGGCGCACGCGCCCGTGTTGTTAAAGGCAACTTCCGGGATCTGGGCAGTATCCTTGCCGCCAACGGCGTGGATAAGGCTGACGGTATGCTTTTTGATCTGGGTGTATCCTCGCCCCAGCTTGATGACCCTGGGCGCGGCTTCTCCTATATGAACGACGCGCCCCTTGATATGCGCATGGACAGGGAGCAGGGGCGCAGTGCCTGGGACCTTGTTAACGGCGAATCTGCAGATGAGCTGGCACGCATCCTTTTCACCTACGGGGAAGAGCGCTATGCCAGACGCATTGCCTCAGCCATTGTGAGTGCCAGGCAAAAAAAGCCCATTGAAACCACCCTTGAGCTGGCGCAGATAATCCGCTCTGCCATGCCGGCCCAGGCACTCAGAGAGAAGCAGCATCCTGCCAAGCGCAGTTTTCAGGCGCTCCGCATCGCCGTCAATGACGAGCTGGGCGCGCTTGCCGATATGCTGGAGCAGGCGATGGACCACCTGAAGCCCGGTGGACGGCTGGCGGTCATCAGCTTCCACTCCCTGGAGGACAGGCTGGTCAAGAATGCGATCCGCGCCCGTGAAAACGGCTGCACCTGCCCGCCGGGACTGCCGGTGTGCGCCTGCGGCTTTGTGCGTACAATGCGTTCCGTGTCGTCAAAACCAATTGTGGCGACCAAAGAAGAGATGGAGTTAAACCCCCGTTCCCGCAGTGCAAAGCTGCGCGTGGCCGAGCGGATATAGTCGTGAGAGGAAGGTAAACGTGGCTGACAGAAAGGCTTACGATCAAGAGCGCTTCGGCAATCCTGCCCAGGCGCTTTTTGGCAATGCTGCGCTGGATATGGCGTATTTTCCCGAATATATGCCCGGCACCGGCGCTGTGGAGCCTCGGTACGATCAGCCGGAATATGCCCCACGGAAAGCGGAGCCTATACATATAAAACAGGCCGAGCCTCAGCGTAAAGTCGGCGTGTCCGTTTTTGCCGTGCTGGGCAGTGCTGTTCTTGCAGTGCTTACTGTTTGCGTGCTGCTTGCCAATGCCATGCTCACACAGCTGACGGATGAGCAGGCGCAGCTTCAAGAGCGGTATGCTGAACTTATGGAGGAAAATCGCATTCTCACCGTGCAGTATGAGATGGCCTTCAATATGAACGAGCTTGAGGAGTATGCCACCGTTGAACTGGGCATGGTAAAGCCTGTTGCGTCACAGCTTGTTATGCTGCCGGACTATACCGAGGACAGGGTAGTAATATTGGATGAAAACCTTGGCCGCAGGGATTTCGCTCATCAGATCGGTGAGTTTTTCTCATCGCTGCTGGAATATATCGCCTGATCTGCGCATCTACTGATATTGCCCGAACAGGCTATTTTGCCCCGTTGAAAAGGAGTAATAATGGCAGACAGCAGCAGATCCAAACGAGGATTAAGACCTAACAGAGGCATTTTGAGCCGCACACTTTTGCTACTTGCAGTGTGCGGAATAATGCTCTTTGCGGTACTTATCGTGCAGCTATATAAGGTCATGATCGTTGACCACGATATGTACGAGAGTATGGCGGTTGAGCAGCAGACCCGTGAAACCAGCATCCATGCCCGCCGCGGCACCATATATGACCGCAACGGAAACGCCCTTGCCGTAAGCGCAACGGCGTACAACGTGTTCATAAGCCCTTATGAAATAAAAAAATATGATGAAAATATAGATCTCATCGCCCAGACTCTGCCGGTGCTTCTTGCCGACTATGACTGCAAGGATGCCGACAGCATCCGCTCGATGGCTACCGACACCGCCTCGTGGTACAAGACCGTGGCGTACCGTGTGGACGCGGACGCTGCCGATACAGTGCGGCAGTTTATTAGTGAGCATAACCTGTCCGGCGTACATATTGAGGAGACCAGCAAGCGCTATTATCCCTACAGCACCCTTGCCTGCCATGTGGTTGGCTTTGTGGGCGCCGAGAACTACGGCCTTGAGGGGATAGAGGCGTATTACGATGACTATCTTGCCGGGACAGACGGCAGCGTCGCCAGACTGCGCACCGGCAGCGGTGACAATATGCTCATCGGCAACTATGAGCAGTATTATGACTCCATCGACGGCAGTGACCTTACCCTGACCATCGATATGGGCATCCAGTACATCGTTGAGAAGTATCTGAAGCAGGGTGTTGCCGACTATGACTGCGCCGGCGGCTGCTGCATCGTGATGGATGTGAACACCGGCGCCATACGCGCCATGGCCAGCTATGGCAACTATGACCTTAACCACTATCAGGCGGTCAGTGATGAAGTGCAGGCGCAAATTGACCTTATCGCGGACCCCGATGAGCGCAGCGCCGCCCTGCGTGACGCGCAGTACGCCCAGTGGCGCAATATGGCTATCAGCGATACCTACGAGCCAGGCTCCGTATTCAAGATAATCACCCTATCCATGGCCCTTGAAGAGGGGACGGCGGCTCTGTCCAGCGGATACAACTGCGGCGGATCCATGTCCGTCATTGGGCGCGGTGTACCGCTCAAATGCTGGCGCACTGCCGGTCACGGCCTGCAGACGCTGCAGCAGGCGGTGCAGCACTCCTGCAACGTGGCCTTTGTCCAGATCGGCATGTCAGTGGGTGCCGATCGCTTCTATGAATATATCCACGCCTTCGGCCTGTTTACAAAGACCGGCATCGACATCGGCGGCGAGGCCGTGGGCAGCTGGTGGACGGACGATGTGTTCACCGACCCGGAGAATAAGTCCCAGCTTGCGGCGGCGTCCTTCGGACAGACCTTCACCATCA
>JAZUPH010000064.1:0-12850 GCA_045605145.1 Oscillospiraceae bacterium
TTGTACCTATTCATTATTTCTATTATACATTGGTGTATGCGGTTTTTCAACAGTCTGGTATAGGTTGCTCCATTGATAACAAGCAACGGATTTGCTGCAGCAAACCAGCTTGTCCGGGGATACCCCTGATACCCTGCCAGAAAGGATCTGAAAGAAGCAGAGAAATGTATCTTCTTAGTACATTTCATTCTAAAGCCCAGAAAGAAATCGAGTGTCCATAACTTAAGTCCGTTATGAACACTCGATATGGTCCGAGTGACAGGATTCGAACCTGCGGCATCCTGCTCCCAAAGCAGGCGCGCTACCAACTGCGCTACACCCGGATATGGTATTAAGTTGTAAATAATCTTCCTCACCGGGGGGCTTGTTTGCGCCTGCTTTGTCCGCCCGCCTTGCCGTTAGCGGCCACTCGCTTCGCTGCTGCTCGCGACTGCCCGACGGCTGCGGAAAAAGCGCCCGCCTTGCCGCAAACCGGGATCAAAGCGCCCTTATCGTTGCGGCGACCGTGTCATTATACTACATTTGGCGCGCCGCCGCAATAGCGAAAATCCGCAACCTGTGGGAAAAAATCCGCGGATTATGCTGTCAACGGGGCGCATCTGTGCTATAATAACCCTTGCACAAAAGGCTGCGCGCAGAGCGAAACGCGGAATGCCGCCGCCGGACAGATACTAAAACAGACGGTGACAGTTATGAGAATGAGAAAGAAACCCAACCTTGATGCCCGGATGGAGCGCAGCGGCGCGGCCCTTGTGGATGCGCCGGAGACTTTGCGCGGCCGCTGGCTGGACAGCTACCCGGGGCATAAAATGCTGGCGGTGGAGCTGGGCTGCGGCAAGGGCCGCTTCACTGTTGATACCGCCCAGGCCGAGCCGGAGCTGTTCATCGCGGCGGTTGAGCGCGTGCCCGAGGCCGTTGTGGTGGGCATGGAACGGGCCGTTGCCCGAGGCGTGGAGAATGTCAGATTCATCGACATGGACGTGGCGGAGCTTCACCGGGTGTTCGCGCCGGGGGAGGCGGACAGGATATACATAAATTTCTGCGATCCGTGGCCGGGTAAGGGTCATGCGCATCGCCGCCTTACCGCGCCGGACTTTCTGACCCTGTACAGAACCGTGCTCAAGCCGGGTGGCGAGATACATTTCAAGACGGACAATGTCCCACTGTTCGACTGGAGCGTTGAGCAGTTTGAGCGCTGCGGCTGGGAGCTTGTGCTGGTGACCCACGACCTGCATAAAAACGGCGTGTGCGAGGTGATGACCGATTATGAGGCTAAATTCCACGCACAGGGCATGCCCATCTGCAAGTGTGTTGCCCGCCGATCCATGACGAAGGAGTTGCCCATGGTCATTGAAGAGATGCGCCCCACGAATGTGCTGTGCCTGCCTGTTGTACCGGGCGCAAATTCGCGCACCGCGGCACAGGAGCGGATGCTTACCGAGCTGAAGACGGCAATGGACGAAAGCTGCGCGCTTAATATCGGCTGGCTCAGCCGGGATGAAGGCGGCAATGCGGTGGTGGACGAGGAGTATATCAGCACAGCCCTCATCTACGATGATCTTTCCGTGGAGGGGATAAACCAGATGCTTTCCGCCGGCGCCATGCCCGAGACGCTGCCCGGCGCCCGCTACGCCGTGTTTGAAACGACGCAGGCCGATTTCCGCATGGCATGGGGCGAGATGCTCAAAACCGTGGACGCCCGCGGCTATGCCCTTGATGAGCTCAAGCCCGTGCTGTGGCGCCTGTCCTCGGCCATGCTGCACGACAGCATGTGCCAGCTTTGCATCCCCGTGAAATATAAATACTGACAGTTTCCCTAAAGTGTGAGGGTCGGCCCGTGCCGGCCCTTTTTTTTGCATGACAAAAACCGCGGGCTATGGGCGTGGATACAAAAAGGGTTATATCTTTGAAAGATCCCGTCGTACCAAAGCCTCCCTCTGATGAGGGAGGTGGAATTTGCAGAGCAAATGACGGAGGGAGAGAAAACGGGAAAGAAAATTTGCGACTTCACGGATAGTTAATAAAAAAGACTTGAACGGGTGAGCAGTTGTGATATATAATAACTTTGTATCTCTGTTTATAAGGAGAAGTATGCCGCACAACTGGTGAGGAGAATATAGATGATAGAAATTCTGGCACCCGCCGGCTCTCCCGAGGCCGTGATTGCCGCCGTGCAGAACGGCGCCGACGCCGTGTATCTGGGCTTTGGCGACTTCAATGCCCGCCGCAACGCCAAAAACTTTACAGAAAAAGAGTTCGCACAGGCGGCGGAGTACTGCCGCGTGCGCGATGTGAAGACATATGTGACGCTCAACACCCTGGTGGGTGACCGTGAGCTTGACGGCGCAGTGAAGCTGGCCCGCACCGCGTGGAAGCTGGGGGCCGACGCCCTCATCGTGCAGGATCTGGGTCTTGTCAAGGCCATCCGCCAGGCGCTGCCCGAGCTGCCGCTGCACGCCAGCACACAGATGAGCATACACAATCTTGAGGGGGCAAAGCTGGCAGGGGCGATGGGCCTTAGCCGCGTTGTCCTGGCGAGGGAACTGAGCCTTAAAAACATTCGTCATATAACCGAGAACGCCGGGGTAGAGACCGAGGTGTTCATCCACGGTGCGCTGTGCATGAGCTATTCCGGCCAGTGCTACATGAGCGCGGTCATCGGCCGCAGAAGCGGGAACCGCGGACTGTGCGCCCAGCCCTGCCGACAGGCCTACAACGTGGGCACAAAGGGCAATGAGTACCCGCTCAGCCTTAAAGACAACTGCCTTGTGGGCGCCCTGCCCGCACTGGAGAGGGCGGGTGTCGCCAGCCTGAAGATTGAGGGGCGGATGAAGCGCCCTGAGTATGTTGGTATAGTCACCAGCGTGTACTCCAAGGTGCTTCGCCACGGTGAGGCGGCTACGGAAGAGGATCTGCGCATTCTCAGGCAGGCCTTCTCCCGGGACGGCTTTACCGACGATTACCTGCGCGGTACCCACGGCCCCCAGATGCTGGGCGTGCGCCGTGAGGAGGACAAGCCCTCCGCCGCCACTCTCGCCCTGTTTGACACCACCCGCCGCAACTATCTTAACGGCGAGTATCAGCGCGTGCCGGTGAATTTCGCGGCAATTATCAAGAAGGATACCCTGTCCAAGCTGGCAGTGCGTGACAATGACGGCAACATGGCCGCCGTTGAGGGGCCTGTACCCGAGTACGCCTTCCACCTTGAGCTGTCCCAGAACCGCCTGAAGACCCAGCTGTCCAAGTCCGGCGGCACGCCCTTTATCTGCGACGGCCTGCGCTCGGACATTGAGCCGGGACTGAGCCTGTCTGTCAGCCAGATTAATGAGATGCGCCGCAACCTGCTGTCCCAGCTTGTGGAAAAGCGCCGTGAGCTTAAGGGTGAGCGGGATGTAAGCGGCAAGTATGAGCCGGTGGGTGAGGCCACGGCGGCACACGAGCTGCCGGTGCTGAATATCTCCGTCATGAAGGCGGAGCAGCTTTCCCCTCAGCTTGCCGACTATGCGCCCCACACCCTGTACATCCCCATGGAAGAGCTGCGCAAGGCCCAGGGCAAGCTGGATATGTTCACCAAAGCCGGATCCAACATCGCGGTCATCGTGCCCCGCATCATCCACGACCACGAGCTGGAGGACGTCAAAGCCGAGCTGCGCTTTGCCCTGGATCACGGGGTGAAAGAGGCGCTGGTGGGCAACATCGGCCATATTGTGATGTGCCGCCAGATGGGCTTTACCGTCAGGGGCGATTTCGGCCTGAATATTTACAATTCCCACGCCCTTGAGGTGGTGCGCACTTTCGGCCTTGCCTCTGCCACGGCGTCTTTTGAGCTGCGTATGAGCCAGATCCGCGCCCTGACCAAGACGCTGGATACCGAGCTTATCGTCTACGGGCGCCTGCCGCTGATGATAACGGAGAACTGTGTGGCGAAAAATTCCACCGGCGTATGCTCCTGCGACACATTTGCGGGCATCACGGATAAGAACGGCTTCACCTTCCCGGTGGTCAAGAGCTACAACTGCCGCAATGTGGTGCTCAACTCCCAGAAGCTGTTCCTTGCCGACAGAAGCGCAGACTATACCTCCGCCGGGCTTTGGGGCGTGCGCCTTGCCTTCACCACCGAGAACGCGCGTGAATGCCTCAACATCACCCGCCGCTATCTGGACGACAGCGATTATGAGCCCGGTTCCTTCACCCGCGGCCTGTATTACCGAGGTGTGGAATGAGAATAGTGCTGGCTTCGGCATCACCGAGGCGGCGTGAGCTGCTGGGTGTGATGGGCCTGAAAGATTTTGAGATCATGACCGCTCCCGGTGAGGAGACGGATTTTAACCATCTGCCACCCATGGAGCGGGTGGAGGCCATCGCCCTTGACAAGGCGCGGCGCAGTGCCGCGGCCGCAGGGGATGACGCCCTTGTGATATCGGCGGACACACTGGTATTTGTGGACGGCGCGGCGCTGGGCAAGCCCCGGGATAAAGAGGACGCGGTAAAAATGCTCTCATCCCTCTCCGGGCGTGAGCACTATGTGGCCACCGGTGTCGCCATGATATATAAGGGGGAAGAGCTGCTGGATGCCCGGCTTACCACGGTGCGCTTTGCAAAGCTCACTCCGGCACAGATCGAGGCATATGTGGCCACCAATGAGCCGATGGATAAAGCCGGTGCCTACGGCATCCAGGGCCGGGGCAGCGTGCTTATCGAGGGTATTGAGGGCGACTACTTCAATGTGATGGGTCTGCCCATACGAAAGGTTTACGAAATGCTGGGGCATTTCGGCGTAAGTATATTGTAAAGACGGAGACTTGCTGTGAAAAAATTGTTCAGGAAAATAAGCGTCAAGGTGCTGTGTGTTGCGCTGGTCATCGCGCTTATATCGGCCCTTTCCATCTCCTTTAGCAGCAGCGGGCGCGACATTATCACCACCGCTGCCAATGTGGTGCTGCAGCCGATACGCAGTGCCATGAGCTATCTGGTGGGCGAGTTTGAGCATTTGTATATGTATATGTACAGGTATGACCAGCTCAGCGAGGAGAACACGCGGCTTAAAATGCAGCTTGCCGAGATGGAGGAGCAGTACCGCGGCTACAGCGAGGTGTACTCGGAGAATGAGCGCCTTCGCGGCCTTCTGGATCTGCAGGAATTCCGCTCGGAATATACGATGGAGGCGGCTGTCATCGTCTCCTGGTCTGCGTCCAATTTTGAATCGGCCTTCACCATAAACCGCGGCTCTGCCGACGGTATTGAGCTGAAGGACTGCGTCATCGACCAGTTCGGCAATGTTATCGGCATGGTCACCGAGCTGACCGAAACCACAGCGGTGGTTTCCACCATCATCAACACCTCCAGCAGTATGGGCGCCCTGGTCAGCGAGACCGGCGACAGCGGCATTGCCCGCGGCGATTTTAGCCGCATGCAGGAGGGGACGCTGAAGCTGGACTATCTGCCTGAGGAGGCGGAGCTTATCAGCGGCTTTTCCGTGGTCACCTCCGGCAGCAGCGGACTTATGCCCGAGGGGCTTCTCATCGGCAAGATCACTGACATGAACATAAACGCCTCCGGCGTGGGCAACTATGCGGTCATCACCCCGGCGGCTGAATTTAACACGCTGGAATTTGTATACGTTATTACTGATTTCGAGGATTGAGTACAGATGAAGTACGGTGGCACAAAATTTCATATCGTGCTGCGCAGTATCGGGTATTCCGTGATGCTGGGTGTGTGCTTCATCCTGCAGGACTCGGTATTTTCCGATTTCCCCATCTTCGGCGTAAAACCCCTTATTATGCCCGTGTGCTGCGCGGCCATCGCGCTGGCTGAGGGGATGGACAGGGGCGGCGCCTTCGGCCTTGCCTGCGGCGTGCTGTGCGACATCGCAATGGGCAGCCCGCCCATCGGCTTCACCCTGCTTCTGACGCTGCTGGGTCTGGGCATCGGCTGGCTGGGCGACAGACTTATGGGCCGCAATTTTATTACGCTGTTCCTGTTCTCACTTGCGGCGCTGATTATCTGCGCGTTTTTCCAGATTTTCAATCTGTGGGCCTTTAACGGGGCGCCGCTGGGCGCGCTTCTGCGGATCGTGCTGTTCCAGACACTTTATTCCATGATTTTCGTCCTGCCCATGGCGGTGGTCATACGCCGCTCGTCATACAGAGGAAACTGACAGGCGGCTTCGGCGGCCGGGACGGACAAAATCGCGGCCTTCACCTTAAATCGGGGACTGAAAGGATAGACTATGAATAAAATCGTTATGCCCGGCAGGCTGATGGCCCTGGCCATCATGCTTGCGGCAATACTGTTTTTATACGGCGCGGCCATGTATGAGCTGCAGATCTCCGACCAGGAGACCTACACGGCCAAGGCCACCGGCAACTATACCACAACCACCACTGTTTCCGCGGCGCGAGGGAACGTCATGGACCGCAACGGAACCATGCTCATCTCCAGCCGCGCGTCATACAACATCGTCCTCAGCCGCGATGAGATAGTGTTCAGCAGTGATCCCAACCAGATCATCCGTGAGCTTATTCAGGTGGCCGGGGAAAACAACATCCAATATACCGACACCTTCCCCATCACGGCCTCCGCCCCCTTTGAGTGGCAGGCGGATATGTCCAGCACCCAGCGGGGTCGTCTGGTGGCTTATTTTGATTTCTTTTCCAGCCTGCACGACGATGAGGGCAACGCCCTGGAGGACCCCACCCAGATGGCGGCGTCCGACTTCATAGTGTGGCTTAAGGACCATTACGGCATTGACTACACCGTGCCCATTACCGAGGCACGCCAGATAATCGGCATCAGATACGAGCTGGAGATGCGCGCCATATCCAACATTTCCTCCTATGTGTTTGCCGAGGACGTGGGTACCGAATTTGTGGCGGCCGTGCTGGAACGGGATTTCCCCGGACTGAGCATCACCACCACAACCACCCGAGAGTATCACACCACCAGCGCACCCCACATTCTGGGCTATACCGGCAAAATGAACGCCGAGGAGTATTACAGCACATATAAGGCCCAGGACTATCCCTTCGACGCGGTGGTCGGCAAGAGCGGCGTTGAGCTGGCTTTTGAGGAGTATCTCCACGGTACCGACGGCAGGATCTCCACCACCTACAACTCAGACGGCGTTATCATCAACCAGACCACCATTAGAGAGGCCAAGGCCGGAGATAACGTGCTTATCTCCATCGACATCGGCCTTCAGGCGGAGGTGGAGACGGCGCTCAGCTCACTTATATCCCAGCTCAACGCCCAGCGCACCGCCGGATACGATGACAACGGTAAACCCATGGAAAACGGCGAGATAATGCAGCTTGCTGAGGGCGGCGCCGTGGTGGTGCTGGATGTTGCCACCTGTCAGGTGCTGGCAATGGCGTCCTACCCCACATACGATCCCACCACCATGTTTGAAAACTATACATACCTGTCCAACGACTCGCTTCGGCCCATGTTCAACCGCGCCACTCAGGGTATATATAACCCCGGCTCCACCTTCAAGATGGTCACGGCGCTGGCAGGTCTGACCCACGGACACATCACCACGGAGACCCAGATCTCCTGCGAGGGCCGATACAGAGAGTATTCCGACTATCAGCCATACTGCTGGGTATACCCGTATTACAGCCAGCATGCCAACCTGAATGTTATCGGCGCGCTGGAAAACTCCTGCAACTTCTTCTTCTACAAGCTGGCCGATGAAATGGGTATTATGGCCATCGCCACTACCGCCGAGCAGTTCGGCTTCGGACGGAAGACGGGTATTGAGATACCCGAGGCGGAGGGTATCATCGCCAACCCCACATACAAGGAGACTGCGCTTTTGACCGACTGGTACGCCGCGGACAACCTGCTGGCCGCCATCGGACAGGGCCTTAACTTCTTCACGCCGCTGCAGCTTGCAAACTACTGTGCCACCCTCGCCAATACGGGCGTGCATAAGCGCGTCACCATCCTGCACCAGGTTATGAGCCCGGATTACACCGACATTGTTTTCGAATCGCGTCCCACCGTCGACCACATCATTTCCAACGAATACGGTTATATCTCCCAGCTTCAGATGGGCATGATCCGCGTCGCCTCCCACGGTACAGCGAAGGATCAGCTCTCCACCTATGCTATCGAGGTTGCGGCCAAGACGGGTACCGTTCAGTCCGGTGGCGACACCGTCAACAACGGTGTTTTCATTTGCTACGCACCGGCCAACAACCCGGAGATTGCCATCGCCGTTCTGGTTGAACACGGCGGCTCCGGTGCCGGAATCATCTCCGTCGCCACCGATATAATGGACTATTACTTTGAGGGCACCACCGCCAGCACACCCGTTGCACCGGAGAATCAGCCCGTGCAGTGATGCTTGTGACGCTTTGCTACTTGAAATCCTGCATTACAGTGGTATAATAAATTGGATGCGGGATTTTTCCTCCCGCTTTATGACAAGGGGGTATGGCTTTGGGCAAGGCACTGGCTGTCTGCTCCGGAAAGGGCGGCACAGGTAAAACCACTACCGCCGCGGCCTTGGCTGTATGCCTTGCAAAGCGGGGGCGCAGTGTCGTGGTCATCGACTGCGATGTGGGCCTTAGAAATATCGACCTTATACTGGGCGTGTCCGACAGGGCCGTGTTCGATTTTTCGGACGTACTTGCCGGGCGGGCGACGGTTGATGAGGCTGCCTGCATTCACCCCACGGTCAAAAATCTGCGGATACTCACCGCGCCCTTCGGGAAGAGGTTTGCGGATATTGATCGCGCCGCCATGAGGCAGATGGTGCGCGGGATATGTGAAAATTACGACTACTGCATCCTTGATGCCCCGGCGGGCATCGGCGCCGGCTTTGAGCTGGCCGTCGGCTGTGCCGATGAGGTGATTGTGGTCGCCAATCCCGATGTATCCAGCCTGCGCGACGGGCAGCGCACCGCGTATGAGGTGGGGCTTATCAGCCCGGCGAACACCCGCCTGCTTGTAAACCGCCTGCGCCCGCGCCTTTTGCGCAAGGGGCGGAAGAATGTGGACCGCATCATTGATGAAATCGGCCTGCAGCTTGTGGGCATAGTAAAAGAGGATAAGAATGTTATCCTCGCCGGAGACAGGGGAATACCCCTCCCGCTGTATAAAAGGGCGAAAAAACGCAGCGCCGCGGCTCAGTTTGGCCGCATTGCCGCACGCATTGACGGCGAAAGGCTGCCCCTGGGCAGACTTTGAGCATATTGAAAGTTAACGGAAGAGTGTACCGCACAAACAGGAAAAGAGGGAGTTAGATTATGAATATTGCGCTTATGGCACATGACCGAAAGAAAGAACTTATGATCCAGTTCTGCATCGCATACTGCGGCATCCTGTCCGCCCATGACATCTGCGCCACCAATACCACCGGCCGCCTGGTGGCCGAGGCTACCGGACTGCCCATCACGCTGTATATGCCCTGCTCTCAGGGCGGCGACCAGCAGATCGGCGCGCGCATCACTTATAATGAGCTTGACCTGGTGCTGTTCTTCTCCGACCCCAACGACCGCAGCAAGCTGGAAGAGGTCAGCAATATTCAGCGCCTGTGCGACAACTACAACATCCCCTTCGCCACCAACGTTGCCACCGCTGAGGTGCTTGTCCGCGGCATGAAGGACGGCTATCTTGACTGGCGCGATATTGCCAACCCCAAGAAGTGACCCTGCGTCTTGCCTGAAACTGAAAACAACTTCGCTTCACCCTACCCATGCAATTTGTCGGGCGGGGTGATTCGGCGCGTTTTATAAGAATTTTCACTCTAAGGAGTTATTATGGACAGAATCAAACCCCGGACCCTGTCCGGATTTATGGAGCTGCTGCCCCAGAAGCAGGCGCAGTTTGAGCGGATGATGGAGATCCTCCGCGACACTTATTCACTTTACGGCTTCACCCCGCTGGACACCCCGGTCATCGAGGCCAGCGAGATCCTGCTTGCCAAGGGCGGCGGCGACACCGAAAAGCAGATCTACCGCTTCACCAAGGGCGATGCGGATCTGAGCCTGCGCTTTGACCTGACCGTGCCTCTTGCAAAGTATGTGGCAATGAACGCCGGTCAGCTCACCTTCCCCTTCCGCCGCTATCAGATCGGCAAGGTCTACCGCGGTGAGCGGGCACAGCGCGGCCGCTTCCGTGAGTTTTATCAGGCCGACATCGACATCATCGGCGACGGCGCATTGGATGTGCTTAACGAGGCGGAGATACCCTCCATCATCTACCGCACCTTCACCCGCCTGGGTCTGAAGCGTTTTGTTATCAAGGTCAACAACCGCAAGGTGCTCAACGGCTTCTTCCAGCTGCTGGGTCTGAGCGACAAGGCCGGTGAGGTCATGCGCACCATCGACCGCCTTGACAAGGTTGGCAGGGCTAAGGTGCGCACCATGCTTATTGAGGATGTGGAGCTTGGCGAAGCTCTGGCGGACGAGGTACTCAGCCTCATCTGCTCGGCAGAGGATGGGATTGCGCCCCTGGATGCGCTGGACAAGTACCTGGGCCGTAATGAGGTGTTCGACCTGGGCGTAAGTGAGCTGCGCCAGGTGGCCGAGAGCATGGCAGCCTTCGGTGTCCCCGCCGACAGCTACCGCATCGACCTGTCCATCGCCCGTGGCCTTGACTACTACACCGGCACCGTGTACGAGACGGAGATGCTCGATCACCCTGAGATCGGCTCCATCTGCTCCGGCGGGCGCTATGACGACCTGGCCGGCTACTACACCGATAAGAAGCTGCCCGGCGTGGGCATCTCCATCGGACTGACCCGCCTGTTCTTCGTGCTGGACGATCAGGGCTACCTGAATGATGAGCTGTGCTGTGCCCCGGCTGATGCGCTTATCATCCCCATGACGGAGGATATGACCCCCGCCATCGCATTGGCAACAGCCCTGCGTGACGGCGGCGTGAGAACACAGATCTATACCGAGAAGAAGAAGTTCAAGGCCAAGCTGACCTACGCATCCAAGCTGGGCATCCCCTACGCAGTGTTGCTGGGTGAGGATGAGATCGCCGCCGGTGTCTGCGCCGTAAAGGATCTTAACGCCGGTGTGCAGACCTCCGTCCCCACAGATGAGGCCGCCGGGTTTATCAAGGCCGGTATCGCCCCCATGAAGGCGGGCGCACCGATAAAAGACAAGAGAAGTGAGGAATAACGCAATGACACAGATGCGTACACATAACTGCGGCCAGCTGCGTATAGAGAACGCGGGCGAGAAGGTCCGCATCGTCGGCTGGATGGAAAATGTCCGCGAGGTGGGCGCGAGCCTTGCCTTCGTGGTGGTTCGTGACTTCTTCGGCACCACTCAGGTAGTGGCTGAGACAGAGGAGATGGTTGCCCTTTTTGGCGGCATCACCAAGGAGAGCACCATCGCCGTTGACGGAGTTGTCCGTGAGCGCGACAGCAAAAACCCCAGGCAGGCCACCGGCGATATTGAGATCGTCCCCGAGAAGGTGGAGATCCTGGGCCGCTGCCGCTATAATGAGCTGCCTTTTGAAATTAACCGCAGCCGTGATGCCGACGAGACCGCCCGCCATAAGTACCGCTATCTGGATCTGCGCAACCCCGCCGTGAAGCAGAACATCGTCCTGCGCTGTCAGGTGGTTGCCGCCCTGCGTCAGGCCATGACCAATGAGGGCTTCCTTGAGATTACCACCCCCATCCTCACAGCCTCCTCTCCCGAGGGCGCCCGTGACTATCTGGTGCCTTCCCGCAAGCATCCGGGCACCTTCTACGCCCTGCCCCAGGCGCCCCAGCAGTTTAAGCAGCTTTTGATGACCTCTGGCTTTGACAGATATTTCCAGATCGCCCCCTGCTTCCGTGATGAGGATGCCCGCGGCGACCGCAGCCCCGGTGAGTTCTATCAGCTGGATATGGAGATGGCCTTCGCCACTCAGGAGGATGTTTTCGGCGTCATTGAGACCGTCCTGCCCCCCATCTTCGCCAAGTACGGCAAGTATAACATCGCTTCCTCCGCGCCTTTCAAGCGCATCGGCTATGTCGAGGCCATGGAAAAGTACGGCTCTGACAAGCCCGACCTGCGCATTGACCTGACCGTCACCGACGTGACCGAGCTGGTTAAGGGCAGTGAGTTTGGCCCCTTCAACAGCGAGTGCGTCAAGGCTGTGCCCGTCTCCGGCTGCGCCATGACCCGCAAGCAGATCGACAAGCTGTGCGCCGATATTGAGGTGCAGGCAGGCAACAAGCCCTATTGGCTGCGCATTGATGAAAACGGCGCCCTTGTTGGCGGTGTGGCCAAGTTCTTCGCCGGCAAAGAAGATGCCCTCAAGGCCTCCCTCAATGCCGAAAACGGCACTCTTGTCCTGTTCACTGCCGGCGCCAAGCTGGCTGCCCAGAAGACCGCAGGCGTGTGCATCCGCATGGCGGGCGCCGCTGTCCCCGGCCACATGGATGAAGAGCGCTATGAGTTCTGCTGGATCGTTGATTTCCCCATGTTCGAGATGGGTGAAGAGAGCGGTGAGCTTGAGTTCTGCCACAACCCCTTCTCCATGCCCTCCGGCGGTCTTGAGACCCTGCTGAAGGCCGAGCGGGGCGAGATCGACCCCCTCACCATCACCGCCGACCAGTACGACCTGGTCTGCAACGGTGTTGAGCTGTCCTCCGGCGCCGTCCGTAACCATGACCCCGACATTATGATCAAGGCCTTCGAGCTGGTCCGTCTGGGCGAAGAGGACGTGAAGGCCAAGTTCCCCGCCATGTACAACGCCTTCACCTACGGCGCACCTCCCCACGCCGGCATCGCCCCCGGTGTGGACCGCATGGTCATGCTGTTGGCCGGTGTAGCCTCCATCCGCGAGATCATCCCCTTCCCCATGAACAAGAATGCCCAGGACGTCATGATGG
>JAZUPH010000065.1:0-32574 GCA_045605145.1 Oscillospiraceae bacterium
ACGCCTTCGGCCTGTTTACAAAGACCGGCATCGACATCGGCGGCGAGGCCGTGGGCAGCTGGTGGACGGACGATGTGTTCACCGACCCGGAGAATAAGTCCCAGCTTGCGGCGGCGTCCTTCGGACAGACCTTCACCATCACGCCCCTGCAGATGGCCGCTGCGGTGTCTGCCGCTGTAAACGGCGGCTATCTGATGCAGCCGCATCTGGTTGAGAGCATTACCGATGCCAACGGCAACGTGGTGTATGCCGCCCAAAGCAGCCGCGTCCGTCAGGTGCTCAGTGCCCAAACCTCCCGGACGGTGTGCAGCATACTTGAATCCGTTGTCAGCGGCGAAGGCGGCACAGGTAAAAACGCCTATGTTCCCGGCTACCGCATCGGAGGCAAGACCGGCACATCGGAAAAGGTTTCTTACCAGGCCGAGACCGGCAGCAAGGACTACATGGTCTCCTTCTGCGGCGTGGCCCCTATTGACGACCCGGAACTTGTAATCTTGTATATTCTTGATTCACCCAGCCAGGAAAGCGGCTATTACATCAGCGGCGGCAACATGGCCGCCCCGGCGGTGAGCAATATTCTGGCCGAAGTGCTGCCCTATCTGGGCTATGAGCCACACTATACCGACAACGAGGCCGTGTATATGGATGTTGCAGTGCCTTATGTTGTCAATTCGGCGGTTACCTCTGCCGTCAGTGAACTGGAAGAGCTTGGCCTTGATGTGACCGTAGTGGGTGACGGCGGTGTGGTTACCGACCAGCTTCCCATCGCCAACAGCGAGGTCGCCGCAGGCTCGCACATTATTCTCTACGCCGGTGAGCCGGTGTCGCAGGAGCAGGTTGAGGTGCCGGACATCAGCGAAATGACCGTTGACCAGGCCCGGGATGCCCTTGCACGCGCCGGCCTGTACCTTGACACTGCGGGTGCTTCGCCCAGTAATGAGAATGCCGTCGTCTCGGTACAGTTCATTGCCCCCGGCACCAAGGTGCGCTACGGCACGATAATTAAAGTTACTCTTATAGATTCCAGCATCGTGGGTCACTACTGAGCCGCGATGGCTACGAAAGGATACAGACAATGAAACTGCAGGACCTGCTTATTGATATAGCTGACGCCCAAATCCATGCCGATCCGGGTGTTGAGATCAGCGGCGTGTGCTACGACTCCCGCGCTGTAAAGCCCGGGGATATGTTCGTTGCTGTGGTTGGCTATGCCAGTGACGGACACAAATACATCAATATGGCCCTTGAAAAGGGCGCGTCCTGTGTCCTGTGTCAGAGTGCGCCGGAGGGTGATGTGCCCTATGTGCTCACCGCCGACACCCGCAAGGGGCTCTCCCTGGTCTCTGCCCGCTTCTTCGGCCGCCCCGCCGATACATTGAAGGTCATCGGCATTACAGGCACCAACGGCAAGACCACCACCACGAATCTTATAAAGAATGTCATCGAATCTGTACTGGGCGCAAAGGTGGGACTTATCGGCACCAACGCCAACATGATCGGCGAAAAGATCGTCGATACCGAGCGCACCACGCCTGAATCCCGCGACCTGCAGGAACTGTTCAGAAAAATGGTGGACGCCGGCTGTGAGTATGCGATCATGGAGGTCAGTTCACACGCATTGTATCTCGACCGCGTCTGCGGTGTGACCTTTGAGGCGGCTGCATTTACAAATCTGACGGAAGACCATCTGGACTTCCACTACACCATGGAAGAATACGCCCGCTGCAAGAGCCTGCTGTTCACCCAGTGCAGAAAGGCCGCCGCGAATCTGGACGATGAGTGGTGCGGTACAATAACGGGCGGCTCGGTCTGTCCTGTACTGGGCTATTCCGCCAAGGGTCAGCCTGCCGGACTGTCTGCTGAGAATATCGTCCTTTCCAGTGACGGCGTGGCCTTTGACGCGATTATTGACGGCGGGAGCACCCGTGTGGAACTGGGCATACCCGGTATGTTCTCCGTTTACAATGCCCTTACCACCATCGCGGTCTGTCATGAGCTTGGCATTTCACCCGAAGCCACCGCCGCCGTCCTGAAGGGCAGCCACGGCGTCATGGGCAGGGCAGAGGTGGTGCCCACGGGGCGCGATTTCACCGTCATCATTGACTACGCCCACTCTCCTGACGCGCTGGAGAATATCATCACCACTGTCAAAGGCTACGCGCCCGGGCGTGTTGTCACCCTCTTTGGCTGCGGCGGCGACAGAGACCGCTTAAAGCGCCCCATTATGGGCAAAATCGCGGTCAGCCTGTCCGATTTCGTTATCGTCACCTCTGATAATCCCCGTACAGAGGTGCCCATGGATATAATCCGCGACATCCTGCCCGGAGTGGAGGGCAGCGACACGCCCTATGTGGTGGTTGAAAACCGCCGCGAGGCAATACACTGGGCGATTGAAAACGCCCAAAAGGATGATATAATCATCCTCGCCGGTAAAGGTCACGAGACCTATCAGGAGATAAACCACATAAAGCACCACTTTGACGAGCGCGAGGTGGTTGCCGAGTGTCTGGCTTTGCTCCAATGATCGGTAAAGATATAGAAATTCTGTGAAAAGAGGCCGGAATCATGACGGTAAGAATTATTGTAGCGCTGCTTAGTTCCTTTGGTATATCCGCGGTAGCGGGTCTGTTTCTTGTGCCATATCTGAGAAAGCTGAAGGCGGGCCAGATGATCCGTGAGGATGGCCCCACCTGGCATTCTGCCAAGGCGGGTACCCCCACCATGGGCGGCCTTATGTTCATTGCCGGCATCGTGCTTGTAAGCCTTGCCGCCAATATGCGGGACATCCTTGACGGCGACCTGAGTAGCGTGTATATCATCGTGTTCGGTCTGCTTTTTGCCTCTGTCGGTTTTATTGATGATTATTACAAGCTCAAGTACCGCCGCAACCTTGGCCTTCGCGGCTGGCACAAGCTGGCGCTGCAGCTTGCCGTATCGGCGCTGTTCGTCATTATCATGTATGTATCCGGTCATCTGAATACCGAGCTGCGCGTACCCTTCACCCACTGGACGCTGACCTTGAATCCGGTGCTGTACTCCCTTCTGTGCATGTTCATCATCACCGGCTGCGTCAACGCGGTGAATATTACCGACGGCGTTGACGGACTTGCCACCGGCGTGTCCCTGCCGATAGATGTGTGTTACATTTTCGTCGCCCTTCTTCTTGCCAACGATTCCGCCGCGATTATTTCCGCTGCGCTCACCGGCGCAATGGCGGCCTTCCTCATCTTCAATTTCCACCCTGCCAAGTGCTTCATGGGCGATACCGGCTCTCTGTTTTTGGGCTGGATGATCTGCGCCATCGCCTTCGCGCTGGACTATCCCCTTATTCTGGTGCCTATGTGCATGGTGTACATACTGGAAACCCTGTCTGACATTATTCAGGTTCTTTACTTCAAGGCTACTCACGGCAAGCGTATTTTCAAAATGGCGCCCATCCATCACCATTTTGAGATGTGCGGCTGGAGTGAAATCAAGGTGTTCACTGTGTTTACATCCGTGTCCGCGGCATTTGCCCTGCTGGCATGGATCGGTGCGGTGCTCAGCGCGTAAATCCGCACCCCCTTTTATCGGAGGTTTGCATTGTCTGTTTCAGCCGGCAGCAGAGTAAAAAATTACGATCACGCCCGGACGGAAAAGCCCGCCGCGCGTGAATTGAGGGACTACACCGGCGGCCGCGGCGCTTTTGACGCGCCCATGCTGGCGCTCACGCTGGTCATCCTTTGCGTGGGCGTGGTTATGGTCCTGTCTGCAAGCTATGCCCGGGCGTACTATATGGGTCGCTCGCCGGCTTATTTCTTCACGCGCCAGCTGGTGTTCGCCGCAAGCGGCGTTGCGCTGATGCTGGTCGTGTCCCGCATCCCCCTCAAACTCTATGCCAAATACTCCCTTGCGCTTCTGGCGGTGTCCATCGCTCTTCTTGCCGCGGTGCTGGTCATCGGCGTTGAGGAGAACGGCGCAAAGCGCTGGATAAATCTGGGCATCACCACCTTCCAGCCCTCTGAGCTTACCAAGCTGGCAGTGATACTCGCCTTTGCGTCAATGATCTGCTCACTGCGTGAGAAAATGCGCACCTTCAGATACGGCGTTGTGCCCTTCGCCACCATTCTCGGCGTGATTGCGCTCCTTCTCTTCAAGGAGCCGCACCTTTCCGCAACGGTCATCATCCTGTGCATCGGCGCCGTGATGATGTTCGTGGGCGGCACCCGCTTCGGCTACTTTGCAGCCATCGGCATCGTGGGTGCGGTGGGCTTATATGTGGTTGTGGGTAAGCTGGGCTACGCCACAGACCGTATCAACGCCTGGCTTGATCCCTTTGCCTACGCCAGTGATGAGGGCTATCAGATCATCCAGTCCCTCTACGCCATCGGCTCCGGCGGCTTTCTTGGCCTGGGTATAGGGCAGGGGAGGCAAAAGTTTTTGTACCTTCCCGAGGAGCATAACGACTTTATCTTCTCTGTCGTGTGTGAGGAGCTTGGCTTTCTGGGCGCGGCGCTTATACTCATCCTCTTTGCACTGCTTATTATCCGCGGCTACTGGATCGCCCTTCACTGCCGCGACAGATACAGCACACTGGTCGTCACCGGTATAAGCACGCTTCTTGCGCTGCAGGTGTTTCTGAATGTTGCTGTCGTCACCAATCTCATCCCCTGTACCGGCATTTCGCTGCCCTTCTTCAGCTACGGCGGCTCCGCCCTGTGGCTGCAGCTGGTGGAGATGGGGATAATCCTGTCCGCGTCCCGGGATATTCCCGCCACCGCGGAAAACTGAAATGAAATCAAAACGCGCTTTTGCACTGTTTTATATAGATCGGAGAATAGAAATGCGTATACTCTTTGCCTGCAGCGGCACTGCCGGGCATATCAACCCCGCACTTGCCATAGCACAGAAGATCAAATCACTAAGACCCGATACCGAGTTTCTGTTTGTCGGCTCGGGCAGAGTTATGGAGAACAATCTTATCCCCGCCGCAGGTTTTCAGATTAAGAATGTTACAATGACCGGCCTTAGCCGTTCGCTCAGCCTTTCCGGTCTTAAGCATAATATAGGCACCGCGGTAAAGATGATAACCTCGTCCCACCAGGCGCGGAAGATCATCCGCGAATTTAAACCGGATGTGGTTGTCGGCACCGGCGGTTATGTGTGCTATCCCGTCATCAAGGCTGCCAAAGGAAGGGGAATACCCACTCTTATCCATGAATCCAACGCCGTCCCTGGACTTGCCACAAAGCTGCTGGAGGGCACGGTGGACAGGATACTTGTTGCCTTCCCTGATAAGGACGGGGTCTACCGCCGCAAGAAAAAGCTGATAGTCACAGGAACGCCCATACGCAGCGACTTTGAAAATATGTCCCGTTACGATGCCAAGGAGAAGCTGGGACTTGTGGGCAAACCCCTTGTGGTGTCCTTCTGGGGCTCTCTGGGCGCCGAGATAATGAACGGTTATATGGAAGAGTTTGTCCGCCTTGCCGGCGGCAGCGGCCTGTTCTATCACATTCACGCCACAGGCGGCGGCGAAGCCACGGCAAAGGCGTTTTGCCAGCGCGTACCGGAAAGTGAATCTGAATGGACGGATGTCCGCCCCTATATCAATGACATGGGCCTTGTGATGACGGCGGCCGATCTTGTCCTCTGCCGCGCCGGAGCATCTACCCTTGCCGAGCTTACCGGACTTGGACGGGCTTCGATCCTCGTGCCCTCTCCCTATGTTACAAATGACCATCAGATGAAGAATGCCCGCCGCCTTGAAGAGGTAGGCGCCGCCGCCCTGCGCGAGGAAAAGAGCGTCAGCGGCAGGGAGCTGTTCGAACTGAGCCGCGCCATAGTGGGAGACAGGCTGCGCCTTATAAAAATGGAGAGAGCGGCCTCCTCAATGGGTGTAAAGGACTCGGCAGGCAAGATCGCCAAAATCATTTTTGACCTGGCAGAAGGCTAACCAAAAAGCATTTTGGCGCATAGTATGACCCGTAATCTTCCATTGGATACGGGGTGATACTGTGAGTGTTTTACGCATAACCGGCGGCAGGACCCTCTCGGGCAGCGTAAAAGTGCAGGGCTCAAAAAACAGCGCACTGCCGATTATGGCGGCCTGCGTGCTGGCAGAGGGCGAGGTGCTGCTGACGAACTGCCCTCAGCTTAGCGATATTGATGCCGCAATGCGCATCCTGCGCTACCTGGGCTGCGATGCACAGCGCAGCGGTGATACAGTGTACATAGATTCCCGGGGTATGAACCGCTGGGACATTCCCGATTCGCTTATGCGCGAAATGCGTTCAAGCGTTATATTCCTCGGGCCGATACTCGCCCGCATGGGCCGTGCCGAGCTTTCGGTGCCCGGCGGCTGTGAGCTGGGGCCCAGACCGATAGATATGCACCTGTCAGCCATGCGCTCAATGGGCGCGGCTGTCGCCATTGACGGCGGAAGTATAAGCTGCGCTGCCGGCAGACTTTCCGGCTGCCGAATCCATTTGCGTTTCCCAAGCGTGGGCGCCACCGAGAACGCCATGCTTGCCGCGGTGGGTGCTCAGGGGGAGACGGTGATCGTCAACGCTGCCCGCGAGCCGGAGATCGTTGACCTGCAGAACTTTCTGCGCCTGCTTGGCGCCGATGTCCATGGCGCGGGCAGTCCCGTGATAAGCGTGCGGGGCGGCAGGCTCTCAGGCTCCTGCGAATATCGGGTCAGCACCGACCGGATAGTCTGCGCTACATATCTTTCAGCCGCTGCGGCGGCAGGCGGGAACATTGAGCTTATTGGCGCCGATCCCGGCGCAATGGGCGAGGTGCTGGAGGTCCTGCGGCAGATGGGCTGTGGGGTGGGAACATATCCCAACCGAATCAGTCTAAAGGCAGGCAGGCTCCGCGCGCCCCGACCTGTAATTACTCAGCCATATCCCGGCTTCCCAACCGATGCTCAGCCGCCGCTTCTTGCGGCCTGCCTCAGGGCGGAGGGGACAGCGGTTTTCGTTGAGAACATATTCGAGAACAGATACAGACATGTTGAAGAGCTTGCCCGCATGGGCGCCGAGATAAAGACCGTTGGCCGCGTGGCAATGGTCTGCGGGGGCAGACCCCTTAGCGGTGCGGCGGTGAAGGCGCCGGATCTTCGCGGCGGTGCGGCACTTGTCGTGGCGGCGCTTGCAGCATCAGGTGACAGCGAGATAAGCGGACTGCACCATATTGAAAGAGGCTATGACAGCATTGAGACTGCCCTTGGGACTCTCGGTGCGGATATATATAAGACAGACTGAGTGGGAGCGGCATAAATGGCAAAAAGGGCGAATATACGGCGCAGAAGGAGGAAAAATATTACCGTCAGATATGTTGTTCTGGCGGTGGTACTCACTGCATTCAGTGTCCTTCTCGGCGCCGGAGTTTTCCTGAAAGTTGCCGGTATTGAGGTCATAGGCAACGAGAGATACTCCTCCGACATGATCGTGGAAGCCTCGGGCGCCCGCCTTGGCAGCCGCATTTTCCTTGTAAATCTTTCCAAGATAGAGCTGAATGTATCCAAAAAGCTGTCCTATGTGGATACGGTGGATGCTGTGACCATCTACCCCGACAGACTGCAGATCACTGTCAGTGAAAGCTATCCCATTGCCGCGTTGTATGTCAAGGGCGACTGGTGGATACTGGATAAAAATGCCCGACTGCTTGAGTACGGCAGCCCGTCCCAGGCGGAGGGGATGATCGTCATCACAGGCCTTGAGCCCACTGTGGGGCAGCTGGGAAAGACGATACAGGTTTTTAATGACCAGCAGACGGTGCTAAGCCGCACAACGACCATACTGTCGGCCATTTATGCCGCCGGTCTGGAGGATGATATCAGCGCCCTGAATGTAACCGAGCCGGGGAATATTACCCTTGTCTACGGGCAGAACACCACCGTTAAACTGGGCAGCGGCGCCAACGCACAGGAGAAGCTGATGCTCCTTGCCCAGATCGCCGATCAGATTGATGACAGCAGTCAGGGCACTCTGATTCTGGGCGATAACGGTGAGGCGAACTATACAAAGCACTGAGTAAACATAAAAAATAATCAAAATATGGGGTCATTTCTATTGACCTAAGAGAAAATGCGTTATAAAATAGTAGCATTGGTATGCTATGTAGAGACCGCCGTGTAAATTTAAGCGCGCGCGTATAAATGTAAAGAAAAGCACAGGAGGATTAGATATGTCTTTTTCACTCGAACAGGGCCCGGATAATGTTGTAACCATCAAGGTAGTTGGCGTCGGCGGTGCCGGCAACAACGTCGTAAACCGCATGGTAAAAAGCGGCACGCAGGGTGTCGAATTTATCGCTGTCAATACCGATAAGCCTGCCTTGTCAAATTCCTGTGCGGATCAGAAGATCCAGATCGGCGAGAAGCTGACCCATGGTCAGGGCGCCGGTGCGAATCCCGAGGTGGGCAGAAAGGCCGCTGAGGAGAGCCGCAACAACATAACCAAGGCTATTGAAGGCGCTGACATGGTGTTCCTTGCTGCCGGTATGGGCGGCGGCACCGGCACCGGCGCATGCCCCATCATTGCTGACGTTGCCAAAGAGGCCGGTGTGCTCACCGTTGGCGTCGTCACCAAGCCCTTCGCCTTTGAAGGCAAGAAGAGAATGGAGCAGGCCAATGTGGGTATCCAGAACCTGCTGGGTAAGGTTGACTCCCTGCTCATCATCCCCAACGACAGACTTAAGCACGCCACCGATCAGAAGCTGACTTTCGCCAATGCTTTTGAGATCGCTGACGATGTTCTTCTCCAGGCAGTGCAGAGCATTTCTGAGCTTATTAAGAACACCGGCTTCATTAACCTTGACTTCGCCGATGTTACCAGCGTCATGAAGGATGCCGGCTTCGCTCACATGGGCGTTGGCCACGCCGCCGGCAAGGGCAAGGCAGCTGATGCCGCCCGTACCGCTATCAGCAGCCCCCTGATGGAGACCTCCATCAACGGCGCAAAGGGCGTTCTGATCAATATTACCGGTTCTGTGGATATTGGCCTTGACGATATCGAAGCGGCTGCCGGCCTCATTCAGGAAGCTGCCCATCCCGATGCCAACATCATCTTCGGCGCCACCTTCGATGAGAACATGGACGATGAGATCCGCGTCACCGTCATCGCCACCCGTTTTGAGGACAAGCCCGCTTCCTTCCAGCCTCAGGCTCCTGTCCGTAAAGAGGTTGTCAGACCTGCGGCTCCCGTCTATGCTGAGCCTGTTCAGCCGATTCAGCCTGTTGAGCCGGTTGGCTATGTTGCTCCCGCTCCTCAGTATGCCCCTCCCGTACAGCCCCAGCCTCAGGCTCCGGTACAGCCCGTTCCCGAGGCACCGAAAGATGACATTTTCGAGGATATCTTCAAGATCTTCAACAAGTAATAAGTGCTTAATTCACATGGGCTGCCTTGTGGGCAGCCCATGTGTTTTGTGTGCATCTGATTTAATGTGAGGAAGCAAATGGCTACGAGATCATTTCCAAAACTTGTTATAAGTCCTAAAGGGGAGAAGGCCCTTCGATCGGGTCACCCATGGGTTTATGCCGGTGAAGTTATAAGTGCCGATGGCTGTGCCGACGGCAAAGTCTGCGATGTTTACAGCACAAAGGGCAGGTGGCTTGGCGCGGGTTTTTATAACTCTGCCTCTCTTATCCGTGTGCGCATACTCAGCCGCAACGCCAACGATTTGTACGACCGTGACTTTTTCCGACGCAAGCTCAGCTGGGCGCTGGCCTACAGAAAAACCGTAATGGGCGACGGATTCTCTTCCTGCCGCCTTGTCTTTGGCGAGGCGGACGGCATGCCGGGACTTACCGTGGATAAGTATGAGAATGTGCTGGTCACGCAAGTTGCGTCTTTGGGCATGGAGCTGATAAAGGACGAGCTATACACAGATCTTGTGGATGTCCTGCGGGGCATGGGGCAGCAGATCGACCATCTGTATGAGCGCAACGATCTTGCCCTGCGCCTAAAAGAGGGGCTGAGCGAGGGGAAGTGCTTCTGGCTGGGTGCCGGACTGTCCGAAAGCGAAAGCGGCAGTGTCGTCATTGAGGAAAACGGTGTTAAATACCATGTGGACTATATTAACGGCCAAAAGACGGGTTATTTTCTTGACCAGCGTCTAAACCGCCGCGCCGTCTCGGGCATTGCAAAGGGTATGCGCGTTCTCGATTGCTTCACCCACACCGGCGCTTTCGCCCTCAATGCCGCCATGGGCGGCGCTGGGCATGTCACCGCGGTGGATATTTCCGCCGATGCACTGGCGCAGGCACAGCGCAATGCACAGCTCAACGGCCTTGATGAGCGCATGGACTTTTTGAAGACCGATGTGTTCGATCTTCTCTCCGGTAAAGATCGCCCCGCCCGGGGAACTTACGATTTCATTATCCTTGACCCGCCCGCCTTTACCAAAAGCAGCGCCACGGTGAAAAACGCCTATGCCGGGTATAAGGACATCAATATGCGCGCCATGACCCTTCTCAACCGCGGAGGTTATCTCGCCACCTGCAGTTGCTCCCACTTTATGCCTGATGAGCTGTTTAAGCGCATGGTTGCTGATGCCGCTGCCGACGCGTCCGTCCAACTGCGTGAGGTGTTTCGCGGCAGACAGGCTCCAGACCACCCGATTTTGTGGGGCGTGCCTGAGACGGATTATCTCAAGTTTTATATTTTCCAGGTCGTATAAATCAGCTAAATGCAAACAGCAGGTGCCGCGCAAATGCGGTACCTGCTGTTTTGTCGTTATGTGTTGGCGGTCATGCTCACCATATTGGAAGAAGTCCTGCTCCAAATCCCAGGAGAACCCCGCTTATATACAGAACCGCAACAGTGAACAGATTGTCTTTTCTACGCCTGTTGCTTCTTATAAGAACAAGAATGCCTGAGCCGGAGCCCACCAGCAGACCGGAAAGCATGGCACCTGCCCTCATCCCGCCGGCCATATAAAGCTGCGTTATCACTACCGAGCCGGAACAGCCGGGGATAAGCCCAACCAGCCCTGCCAGAAGCTCACCGATGACGGGTTTATTCAGTATGAAGTCTGCCAATGCCTCCTCGCCGATGCTGTGCATTACCAGATCCAGTGCGAAAGAAACTGCAAAAATAAAAGCAAAGACCTTCAGTGTGTGGCTCAGTGCGGGCTTAAGTATGCCGCTGTGTTCACAGCCGCAATGCTCATTCTCGCAAAACTCGCCCATAAGCACCCTGCCGGTGCGGGCGGTTGAGCGGGCGGCAAGGTCGATCGCAAAGCCAACCAAAACGCCGCACAGGATCTTGATGCCAAGTATTTTGCCGATCAGTGAAGCAGGTGCGTTGGATGAAATCAGTATAGGCAGCATCTCGTCCGAAGTGGACAGAAATACAGCAAGGAGAGTACCCCGGGTTATAAGTCCGCCGGCGTACAGTCCGGCAGACGCGGCGGAAAAGCCGCACTGGGGAATGATTCCCAGTAGACTGCCGATAAGCGGTCCGAATCGACCGGCTTTGTTAATGAAGGCCAGAACTTTTTCTTCTGAGCGGGTTTCGATGAATTCTATCATCAAATATGACAGAAACAGGAAGGGCAGCATTTTTATGCAGTCTTCAAAGGTATGTGAAAAAGCGTGTTCAAACAAGTGGAACGGTTCGTGCATTGATGTTCTCCGATGGGGTAGGGGATGACCTGTGTGCGGCAAAAAAGACAATCTGCTCATCTCAGTGCCGATACATAGTAAATTAATAATATCCTGAAAGTAAACTTTTCAAAAGGCAACATAAACAGATGGATCATAAATGATGTATCGCTGACGCGATATGATGCATTTGCGCTGCAAATATGATGTTGCATCACTTCGTTTCGCAACGAAGTGATGTTTGCTGTTATATGTGGCACAGCCGCACATCATTAGCACAGCGTCATCATTGGCGCAGCCAACATCATTTGCCGAAGGCAAACATCATTAAAAAAGAACTTGTCGAAAGACAAGGTCTTTTTTCTGGTGCGGGAGATGGGACTTGAACCCACACGTCTATGGTAGGACACAGGCACCTCAAGCCTGCCTGTCTGCCTATTCCAGCACTCCCGCGTGTCAGCAAGGGTTATTATATCTTCCTGATTTCGATTTGTCAACCGGTATTTTGAAAAAAGCAATAAAAAAAGAGGCCGACAGCCCCGAAAATATGCTTGACAAAACAGGAATTATTTGATAGTATATCATAGATTTGTCGTGCGCTATTGCCCGACTCTAACTTACAGATTCATTTTAACAGATTTGTAAGAAATGTCAATACCCCACAGGAAGAAATTCTAAAAATATCGCAACGCTGCCGGGCGTGTAATTTACACAAAGGAGTGAAGTCAATGCCAAAAGAGGTCATGTACGGCAAGACTAAGAGAATGAGCTTTGCCAGGACGGATGAGGTTATGGAGCTTCCGTATCTTCTCGAGATACAGAAGAATTCATACAAGTGGTTCCTGGAAACCGGTCTTCGTGAGGTCTTCCGTGATGTCGCCGCAATTACCGACTACACCGGTAATCTTGAACTCACTTTCCTGGACTACAGGATCGATGAGAACCCCAAATTCTCGGTTGAGGAGTGCAAGGCCAGAGACGCAACATATGCCGCACCGTTGAAGGTGAGCGTATGCCTGCGCAACAAAGAGACTGAGGAGATCAAAGAGCAGGAGATCTTCATGGGTGATTTCCCCCTGATGACTCCCGGCGGAACTTTCGTCATCAACGGTTCCGAGCGTGTTATCGTCTCTCAGATCATCCGCTCTCCCGGCGTGTATTATGAAAAGAGAAACGACAAGGGCGGCTTCAATGTCTACGCCACCACTGTCATTCCTTACCGCGGCGCATGGCTGGAGTATGAGACCGACGGCAACGACACCTTCTTTGTCCGCATCGACAAGAACCGCAAGCTGCCCATTACTCTGCTTCTCAAGGCCATCGGCCAGAAGACTGAGGCTTATTACGGCCAGCTGTCCATGACCGGCGGCGAGGTTGGCTGCATCACCAATGAGCAGCTTAAAGAGGTCTTCGGCGACGATCCGCGCATTAACGCCACCATCGACAAAGACGGCGCTGCCAGCAGGGAAGAGGCTCTTATTGAGATCTATAAGCGCATGCGTCCCGGCGATCCTCCGACGGTGGATTCCGCTGAGACTCTGCTGTTCAACCTCTTCTTTGATCCCCGCCGTTATGACATTTCCACTGCCGGCCGCTATAAGTATAATAAGAAGCTGGCCATTTGGCGCAGCCTTGTTGACCAGAAGCTGACCAGACCCGTCGTCGATCCCATGACCGGTGAGATCATTGCCGAGGCTGATGAGATCGTCACCCGCGAGAAGGCCGAATATCTCGACTCCTGCGGCGTTTGCGAAGCCTGGATCGAGGCCGAGGGCCGTGAGATCAAGCTGTTCTCCAACGGCATGGTCCCCTTTGAGCATTTCATGGGTGAGGAGCTTAAGGCCGAGTTGGGCATTAAAGAGCGCGTTCGCGGTCTCGTCCTGCGTGACCTTATGAGCCGTTATGAGGGCGATGAGCTTGTGGAGCAGATCAAGGATCATATGGATGACCTGATCCCCCGCCACATCATCCCCGATGATATCTTCTCCACCGTCAACTATCTGAACACCCTGGCCTTCGGCGTGGGCAGCGCGGATGACATTGACCATCTGGGCAACCGCCGTATGCGCAGTGTTGGCGAGCTGCTGCAGAACCAGTTCCGCGTGGGCTTCTCCCGTATGGAGCGCGTTATTAAAGAGCGCATGACCCTGCAGGATCTGGACATCGTCACCCCCACCTCTCTTATCAATATCAGACCCGTGACCGCGGCTATCAAAGAGTTCTTCGGCTCTTCACCCCTGAGCCAGTTCATGGATCAGACCAACCCCCTGGCAGAGCTTACTCATAAGCGCCGTCTGTCTGCTCTGGGCCCCGGCGGCCTTTCCAGAGAGCGTGCATCCTTCGATGTTCGTGACGTTCACTACAGCCACTACGGCCGTATGTGCCCCATTGAGACTCCTGAAGGTCCCAACATCGGCCTTATCTCCTACCTTGCCTCCTACGCCAAGGTCAATGAGTACGGCTTCATGATTACCCCCTACCGCAAGGTGGACAAGACTGACAGCCGCGTCACCGATCAGATCGACTATCTGACCGCCGACATGGAGGACCAGTTCATCATCGCCCAGGCAACCGAGCCCATGGATGCTGAGGGCCACCTGCTCAACAAGCGTATCACCTGCCGTCACCGTGAAGAGGTTATAGAGGTTGACCGTGACCGCGTCGACTACATTGACATCTCTCCCCAGATGATGGTCTCCGTGGCGTCAGCCATGATCCCCTTCCTTGAGAACGACGACGCGAACCGCGCACTGATGGGCGCCAACATGCAGCGTCAGGCAGTGCCCCTCATCACCACTCAGGCCCCCATCGTGGCCACCGGTATTGAGCATAAGTGCGCTGTTGACTCTGAGGTCGTTGTCAAGGCCGAGGGCGACGGTGTCGTTACTGCCGTCAGCGCCGACAAGATCACCATTAAGTATGACAGCGGTCACACCGTTGATTACAGCCTTATCAAGTTCCTGCGCAGCAACCAGGGCACCTGCTTCAACCAGCGTCCCATCGTGGAAGTCGGTGAGCGCGTGAGCGATGGCTATGTCATCGCGGACGGCCCCTCCACCTCCAATGGTGAGATCTCCCTCGGTAAGAACATCCTGGTCGGCTTCATGACCTGGGAAGGCTACAACTACGAGGACGCCGTTCTCCTGAACGAGCGCCTTGCAATGGAGGATGTCTTCACCTCCATCCATATTGAAGAGCATGAGACCGATGCCCGCGACACCAAGCTCGGCCCCGAGGAGATCACCCGTGACATCCCCGGCGTCGGCGAGGACAGTCTGAAGTATCTGGACGAGCGCGGCATCATCACCGTGGGCGCTGAGGTCCACGCCGGTGACATTCTTGTCGGTAAGGTCACCCCCAAGGGTGAGACCGATCTGACCGCTGAAGAGCGCCTGCTGCGCGCCATCTTCGGTGGGGAGGCCCGCGAAGTCCGTGACACCTCCCTTAAGGTCCCCCACGGCGAGAGCGGTATCGTTGTCGATGTTAAGGTATTCACCCGCGAAGCCGGCGATGAGCTCAACCCCAGCGTAAACATGGTCGTCCGCGTCTACATCGCACAGAAGAGAAAGATCTCCGTCGGCGATAAGATGGCCGGCCGCCACGGAAACAAGGGTGTCGTATCCCGCATCCTGCCCAAGGAAGATATGCCGTATCTCCCCGACGGCACTCCGCTGGACATCGTTCTGAACCCCCTCGGCGTTCCTTCCCGAATGAACATCGGTCAGGTGCTTGAGGTCCACTTGGGCTATGCCGCCCAGGCCTTGGGCTGGAAGGTCGCCACCCCCATCTTCAATGGCGCAAACGAAGAGACTATCCGCCAGACCCTGGTTCAGGCCGGCCTGCGTGAAGACGGTAAGAGCATCCTGTACGATGGCCGCACCGGCGAGCCTTTCGACAGCGCCGTCACCGTCGGCTACGTCTACTTCCTTAAGCTGCATCACCTTGTCGACGACAAGATCCATGCCCGTTCCACCGGCCCCTACTCTCTGGTCACTCAGCAGCCTCTGGGCGGCAAGGCCCAGTTCGGCGGCCAGCGCTTCGGCGAGATGGAGGTTTGGGCGCTTGAGGCTTACGGCGCGGCCTACACCCTGCAGGAGATTCTCACCGTCAAGTCCGACGATGTCACCGGCCGTGTCAAGACTTATGAGGCCATTGTCAAGGGCCATAACGTCCCCAACCCCGGTGTGCCTGAGTCCTTCAAGGTTCTGGTTAAGGAACTGCAGTCCCTGTGTCTGGATGTCCGCGTTCTCGACGCCAACGGCGATGAGATCGAGCTTAAGGACGATGAAGACGATTACACCGGCTTCCCCGGCGAGACCAAGTATGCACGCGATGACGAGTTTGAGTCCAGCGGCTATTCCATCGAGAATGCTGAGGACGCAGGCGCCGAGCTGTATACTGATTATGATGATGAACCGTCGCTTGTTGGCGATGATTCTGACTACGGCTTTGCCAATTTCGGCGTAGAGGAGGATATCTGATGGAAACTTTTGATGCAATAAAAATAAGTATCGCCTCCCCTGAGCAGATTCGTGAGTGGTCATACGGTGAAGTTAAGAAGCCCGAGACCATCAACTACCGCACGCTGAAGCCCGAACGTGACGGCCTGTTCTGTGAAAGAATCTTTGGCCCCACCAAGGACTGGGAATGCCACTGCGGCAAGTATAAGAAGATCCGCTATAAGGGCAAGGTCTGCGACCGCTGCGGCGTCGAAGTGACCAAATCCAAGGTCAGAAGAGAGCGCATGGGCCATATCGAGCTGGCCGCTCCCGTGTCCCACATCTGGTATTTCAAGGGCATCCCCTCCAGAATGGGCCTTATCCTTGACCTGACCCCCAGAGTTCTTGAAAAAGTTCTGTATTTCGCTGCCTACATCGTGACCGATCCCGGTGACACTCCGCTTAGCAAGAAGCAGATCCTCACCGAGAAAGAGTATCGCGATATGCGCGAGAAGTATGAAGATGATTTCGACGCCGGCATGGGTGCCGAGGCCATCAAAAAGCTGCTTGAGGACATCGACTGTGAGCAGCTTTCCCAGCAGCTTCGTGAAGAGATGAAGACCGCCTCCGGCCAGAAGAAGGCCAAGCTGGTCAAGCGTCTTGAGGTCGTTGAGGCTTTCCGCCAGTCCGGCAACAGCCCGGCATGGATGGTCATTGATGTCCTGCCCGTCATTCCTCCCGAGATCCGTCCCATGGTCCAGCTGGACGGCGGCCGTTTCGCCACCAGCGACCTGAACGATCTGTATCGCCGTGTCATCAACCGCAACAACCGTCTTAAGAGACTTATCGAGCTTGACGCTCCCGACATCATCGTCCGCAACGAGAAGCGTATGCTTCAGGAAGCTGTTGACGCCCTTATCGACAACGGCCGACGCGGCAGAGCCGTCACCGGCGCCAACTCCCGCGCTCTCAAGTCCCTGAGCGATATGCTCAAGGGTAAGCAGGGCCGCTTCCGTCAGAACCTGCTTGGTAAGCGCGTTGACTACTCCGGCCGTTCCGTTATCGTTGTCGGCCCCGAGCTGAAGCTGTATCAGTGCGGCGTGCCTAAGGAGATGGCAATCGAGCTGTTCCGCCCCTTCGTTATGAAGAAGCTGGTTGAGGACGGCCACGCCAACAATATCAAGAGTGCCAAGAAGATGGTCGACCGCGGCCGTACCGAGGTTTGGGACGCGCTGGATGTTGTCATTAAAGAGCATCCCGTCCTCCTCAACCGTGCGCCCACCCTGCACCGTCTGGGCATCCAGGCTTTTGAGCCCATCCTCGTTGAGGGCCGTGCTCTTAAGCTGCATCCTCTGGTCTGTACTCCCTACAACGCCGACTTCGACGGCGACCAGATGGCTATCCATGTCCCCCTGTCTGCCGAGGCGCAGGCTGAGGCCCGCATCCTGATGCTGTCCGCCAACAACCTGCTGCACCCGAAAGACGGCAGCCCTGTTACCGTGCCCACTCAGGACATGGTTCTCGGCTCCTACTATCTGACCTATATCCGCCTTGGCGAGAAGGGCAGCGAAGAAGTGTTCGTCAGCGACGCCGGCGATACCGACCTGACTGTCAACACCCGCGTCAGCGCCCAGGCTTTCGAGGCCGCCAACAAGGCGATCGACGCGCGCATCGCCGCCGGCGAGGCCGATCTTAAGAAGGCCGAGTACAAGCCCACCAGCTTCTATAAGGACTTTGATGAGGCTCTCATGGCCTATCAGTGCGGCGATCTGGCTCTCCATTCTCCCATACTCGTGCGCTCCAACAAGCTGTTCGAGGGCGAGACCAAGGGCAAGATCATCACCACCACCGTTGGCCGCATTATCTTTAACCAGCCTATTCCCCAGGATCTGGGCTTTGTTGACCGCAACGATCCCGAGACCCGCAGCGGCCTTGAGGTTGAGTTCCGTGTCGGTAAGAACCAGCTGCAGGAGATCATCACCGCCTGCATCGAGAAGCACGGCTTCGCTCTGTCCACCGAAATGCTGGACAACATCAAGGCTCAGGGCTACAAGTTCTCTACCAAGAGCTCTATCACCATCTCCATTGCGGACATGGTAGTGCCTCCCGAGAAGCCCGAACTGCTGGGTGAGAGCGAGAAGAAGGTTGTCAAGATCGAGAACCAGTATATGCGCGGCTTCATCACCGATGATGAGCGCTACCGTCTGGTCGTCAATGAGTGGGAGCAGACCACCAAGAAGGTCACCGATGCTCTGTTCCGTAATCTGGATGAGTTCAACCCCATCTACATTATGGCCAACTCCGGCGCCCGTGGTAGTACCGCTCAGATCCGTCAGCTGTCCGGTATGCGCGGCCTGATGGCAAACACCTCCGGCCGTACCATCGAGATCCCCATCAAGGCTAACTTCCGTGAAGGCATGTCCGTTCTTGAGTACTTCATCTCCAGCCGCGGCGCCCGTAAGGGCATGGCCGATACCGCTCTGCGTACCGCAGACTCCGGTTATCTCACCCGCCGTCTGGTCGACGTCTCTCAGGATGTCATCATCCGTGAAGATGACTGTAACACTCACGACGGCATTATCGCCAGAGAAGTCTCCGAGAAGGGCAAGATCATCGTCACCTACGAAGACGCCGTCCACGGCAGATTCCCTGTTGACGATATCGTTGATCCCGCTACCGGCGAAGTTCTGTACACCCGCGACACCATGCTCTACCACAGCGACGCCAGAGTCCTGCGCGCACACGGCATCAATGAGATCCGTATCCGCAGCGTCCTGGGCTGCCAGGCTAAGAGCGGCGTCTGCGCCCGCTGCTACGGCCTGAACCTGGCCAGCGGCGAACCCGTCACCACCGGTGAGGCGGTCGGCATCATCGCCGCCCAATCCATCGGCGAGCCGGGCACTCAGCTTACCATGCGTACCTTCCACTCCGGCGGCGTTGCCGGTGACGACATCACTCAGGGTCTTCCCAGAGTTGAAGAGCTGTTCGAGGCCCGCAAGCCCAAGAAGATGGGTATCCTGGCCGAGATCGGCGGCACCGTTGCCATCGAAGAGACCCGCCGCAGCACCATCGTGTCCATCAACATCACCGATCCCGAATCCGGTGAGGTCAAGATGTATCCCGTCAGCTACAACGCCGGCATCCGCGTGAAGTCCGGTGACGTGGTCGAGAAGGGCTTCCAGCTGACCGACGGTTCTCTGTGGCCCCATGACATCATGCGTATCCGCGGCAAGCATGCCACCCAGGACTACCTCATCCGTGAGGTTCAGAAGGTTTACCACACTCAGGGCGTTGACATCAACGATAAGCACATTGAAGTTATCGTCCGTCAGATGATGCGCAAGGTCAAGGTTGACCTTGAGGGCAACACCGACCTTCTGAGCGGCACCACCATCGACGGTGCCGAGTACAACCGCTCCAACGAGACTCTGGCTGTCAAGTATGCCGCCAAGGTCATCGCCATCAACATGATGAACGACGGTTCTCTGACCAATGTTGTCCGTGATGAAGATGTGGAGAATGCCTGGAACCTGCTCAAGCCCACTGTCACCGCCCTGTATGAACAGGTCACTGCCCAGCTTGCTCAGCTCAGAGCAGACCGCGACAGCATGACCCATGCCGAGTTTGATGAGGCCGAGGCCGCTCTGGAGCTTAAGCAGCATGTCTATGACTATGTCCTGCAGAAGCAGCGCCACTACCGCCGTGACTTTAGAGAGAGCTTTAACGAGTTCCGTCTGCTTGGCGACTGGACCGCTCCCGAAGAGCCGGTCTTTGCCACCAAGATCGACAGCCTTATGGGTATCACCAAGGCTTCTCTGGCTACCGAGTCGTGGATGTCCGCCGCCTCCTTCCAGGAGACTACCAAGGTTCTTACCGATGCCGCCACCAAGGGCAAGATCGACCATCTGGTCGGCCTGAAGGAGAACGTCATTATCGGTAAGCTCATTCCTGCCGGCAGCGGTCTGGATATGTACCACAACTTCACCACCAAGGTTGCAGGTGAGCCCGAGGAAGAGGAGATCCCGGTCGTTGACATCATCGAGGAGCCTGAAGAGGATCCCGTTGATTTCGCAGCCCTCCTCAACGCGTATAAGCCCATATAAGCACCGTTTACCAGTGCCGGCAGCCCAGTGCTGCCGGCATTGTTTATGTTCAGTTTTTTCTGCCGGCTGCCGGCGTATACAAATCACAATTATCGTCAAGAATAATAAAAACTTGCATGAAAGTAAGCTAAAATTGTTAGTAATTCTATTGACGAAACGGAAAAATTGTTGTATAATTCAAAACTGCGTGTATTGGCTTAAACACGCAGTTTTGCCGAAATTAGGCAGACTTGGCCGCCCGCCGCCGGAAAGGCGGACGGTGAGCCCACATAATTCAGGAAAGGAGGAAAACAATGCCCACAATAAACCAGCTCGTCAGACATGGCAGACAGCAGCAGACTTACAAGTCCACTTCTCCTGCACTCCAGAAGGGTCTGAACACTCTTAAGAATAAAGAGACCGATCTGAGCTCTCCCCAGAAGAGAGGCGTTTGCACCGCGGTAAGAACTTCCACTCCTAAGAAGCCCAACTCCGCTCTGCGTAAGATCGCCCGTGTTCGTCTCACCAACGGTTATGAGGTTACCGCCTATATCCCCGGTGTCGGCCACAACCTTCAGGAGCACTCCGTGGTTATGATCCGCGGCGGCCGTGTTAAGGACCTTCCCGGTGTCCGTTACCACATTATCCGTGGTACCCTCGATACTCAGGGTGTTGCAAACCGTAAGCAGGCCAGATCCAAGTACGGTGCCAAGCGTCCCAAGGCAGCTAAGGCCAAGAAGTAATCCTGTTTTTTCCAAGCTAAAAGCGCTTTGTGCGCAAGGCTTGAAGCCTTGCCATGAAGGTAGATATATATTTTCCGGTATATGTTACCTCTCACGGCAGGCACGCACGGTGTAAGGTCATGCGCCTTATTCCGATGTACCAATGATATCATATTTATGAAGGAGGGAAGAAAAGTGCCCAGAAGAGGTAATGTACCTAAGAGAGAGATCCTGCCCGATCCGATGTACAACTCCGTGATCGTCACGAAGCTCATCAACAGCATCATGCTGGACGGCAAGAAGGGTGTTGCTCAGAAGATCGTTTACTCTGCCTTCGAGATCATCGAAGAGAAGACTCAGAAGAACGCTCTTGAGGTTTTCAACGCCGCTCTCGAGAACATTATGCCCAGTCTTGAGGTCAAGGCTCGCCGCGTCGGCGGTGCCACCTACCAGGTACCCATGGAAGTGCGTCCCGAAAGACGCCTTACTCTCGGCCTGCGCTGGCTGACCAACTATGCCAGAGCCCGCGGTGAGAAGACCATGAAGGAGCGCCTTGCAGGTGAGATCATGGATGCTGCCAACAACGTTGGTAACGCCGTGAAGAAGCGTGAAGACACTCACAGAATGGCAGAATCCAACAAGGCATTCGCCCACTATCGCTGGTAATAGCCTGACTATTCTATTTATTATACAGACGGTTGTCTGTGGAAAGGAGTGATTAAGATGCCCAGACAGGTATCTCTGGAGAACACCAGAAACATCGGTATCATGGCCCACATCGACGCGGGCAAGACTACCACGACTGAGCGTATTCTGTTCTACACCGGCAAGACTTACAAGCTCGGTGAAACCCATGACGGCGCAGCCACCATGGACTGGATGGAACAGGAGCAGGAAAGAGGCATTACGATCACCTCTGCTGCGACCACCTGCTATTGGAAAGACAGGCGAATTAATATCATCGATACTCCGGGCCACGTGGACTTTACTGTTGAGGTTGAGCGCTCCCTGAGAGTTCTCGACGGATCCGTAACTGTCCTGTGCGCCAAGGGCGGAGTTGAGCCGCAGTCTGAGACAGTCTGGAGACAGGCTGACCACTACAATGTCCCCCGCATGATATACGTCAACAAGATGGATATCACAGGCGCGGATTTTTACCGTGTTGTTGACATGGTAAAGGACAGGCTGAAAGCAAACGCTGTACCGATTCAGCTTCCCATCGGAAAAGAAGCTGATTTCAGAGGTATTATCGACCTCGTCGAAATGAAAGCGGACATCTACTATGATGATCTGGGTAAGGACATGCGTGTTGAGCCGATCCCCGAAGACATGGTAGAGCAGGCAGAGGAATACAGAATGGCGCTGCTGGAGGCAGTCAGTGAGTTCGATGACGAACTTATGGAGATGTACCTCGAAGGTGAGGAGATCCCCAGTGACATGCTCATCGCAGCCATCAGAAAGGCGACTATCGCCGTCGAGATGATGCCCGTTGTGTGTGGAACCTCTTACCGCAACAAAGGTGTTCAGAAATTGCTGGATGCTATCGTAAACTATATGCCCTCTCCGCTGGACGTGCCCGCCGTTAAGGGCGTCGATCCCGACACCGGTGAGGAGCTGACCAGAGAAGCGAGTGACGATGAACCGTTCTCCGCTCTGGCATTCAAGGTCATGACCGACCCTTATGTTGGCCGCCTGACTTTCTTCAGAGTCTATTCCGGATCTCTGGAAGCCGGATCCGCGGTCATCAATTCAACCAAGAACAAGAGAGAGCGCTTCAGCCGCATTCTCCAGATGCACGCAAACCACAGAGAAGATATCGACACCGTGTACTGCGGCGATATCGCAGCTGTTGTGGGTCTTAAGAACACCACAACCGGTGACACTCTGTGCAACGATGATGACCGCATCATCCTCGAGTCGATGGAGTTCCCCGAGCCTGTTATCCGCGTGGCGATTGAGCCCCGCACCAAGGCAGGCCAGGAGAAGATGATGGTCGCCCTGGCAAAGCTTGCCGAGGAGGACCCCACCTTCAAGACCTATACCGACGAAGAGACCGGTCAGACCATCATCGCCGGCATGGGCGAGCTTCATCTTGAGATTATCGTTGACAGACTGCTTCGCGAGTTCAAGGTTGAGGCCAATGTCGGTAAGCCCCAGGTCTCTTATAAAGAGGCAGTGCTTGGTACGGCCCAGTCCGATACCCGCTACTCAAGGCAGACCGGCGGTCACGGTCAGTACGCGCATGTCAAGCTCAGAATCGAACCCAACGAGGCCGGCAAAGGCTACGAGTTCGTGGATGAGATCTCCGGCGGCGTGATACCCAAAGAATTCATCCCTGCGGTTGACGCCGGTATTCGCGGCGCCATGAACGCCGGTGTTCTGGCCGGTTACCCCGTTGTGGATGTAAAGTGTACTCTGTTTGACGGCTCATTCCACGAGGTTGACTCCTCTGAAATGGCTTTCAAAATAGCCGGATCCATGGCGTTTAAAGATGCCATGAAGAAGGCAAACCCCGTCCTTATGGAGCCCATTATGAAGGTTACGATCACCGTACCTGATGAGTACATGGGCGATGTCATGGGTGACGTCAGCGCAAGAAGGGGACAGGTTACCGGTATGGAATCCCACAGCGGTGCATCCCAGGTAAACGCCTTCATACCCCTGAGCAATATGTTCGGTTATTCCACCGACCTGCGCAGCAAGACCCAGGGCAGAGGACAGTACGCAATGGAGCCCAGCCACTACGAGCAGCTCCCCAAGAGCCTGGCAGAAGCTGTTATCCGCAGCTCCGGTCACGCATACTGATGTAAAAAAATTAGCCGTGTGCAGAATATGAAAGGCACAGCGGCGCAATGTAACTGAATTTATAAGGAGGATTTTTTCTAATGGCTAAGCAGAAGTTTGAAAGAACTAAACCCCATGTAAACGTCGGCACCATCGGCCACGTTGACCACGGCAAGACCACCCTGACCGCAGCTATCACCAAGTTCCTGGCTTTCCAGGGCGGCGCTGCATACACTGACTATGCATCCATCGACAAGGCTCCCGAAGAGAGAGCTCGTGGTATCACGATCAACACCGCTCACGTTGAGTATCAGACCGAAGCTCGTCACTATGCTCACGTTGACTGCCCGGGCCATGCTGACTATATCAAGAACATGATCACCGGTGCTGCTCAGATGGACGGCGCTATCCTCGTTATCGCTGCTTCCGATGGCCCTCTCGCCCAGACTCGTGAGCACGTTCTGCTCGCCCGTCAGGTCGGCGTTCCCGCCATCGTTGTTTTCCTGAACAAGTGCGACCAGGTCGATGACGAAGAGCTCATCGAGCTCGTCGAGATGGAAGTTCGTGAGCTGCTCCACCCTTACGAGTCCCCCGGCGCCGACCCCCCCATCATGCGCGGCTCCGCTCTGAACGCTCTCGTTTGCGAGTCCAACGATCCCAACCATCCCGACTATGCCTGCATCAAGGAGCTCATGGACGCTGTTGACAGCTACGTTCCCACTCCCGACCGTCAGGCTGACCTGCCCTTCCTGATGCCCGTTGAGGACGTTATGACCATCTCCGGCCGCGGCACCGTCGCTACCGGCCGTGTTGAGCGTGGTACTGTTAAGCTCAACGACAAGATCCAGATCGTCGGCATCAAGGACGAGGCCCGTGACACCGTTATCACCGGCATCGAGATGTTCCGCAAGACCATGGACTACGCTGAGGCCGGCGACAACATCGGCGCTCTGCTCCGCGGCGTTGCCCGTACTGACATTCAGCGCGGCCAGGTTCTGGCTAAGCCCAACTCCATTAAGCCCCTGACCAAGTTCGTCGGCCAGGTTTACGTTCTGAGCAAGGAAGAAGGCGGCCGTCATACTCCTTTCTTCAACAACTACAGACCTCAGTTCTATTTCCGTACCACTGACGTTACCGGCGTGATCACTCTTCCCGAAGGCACCGAGATGTGCATGCCCGGCGACAACGTCGATATGTCCGTTGAGCTGATCACCCCCATCGCTATCGAGAAGGGTCTCCGCTTCGCTATCCGTGAAGGCGGCCGTACCGTCGGTTCCGGCGTCGTCATCGAGGTTGAGGACTAATCCTTAATTTTGCGAATGCGCAATTAACATTACAGAGGCAGATCGTATGATTTGCCTCTGTTTTATATTTTTCCCATTTATCCCGGGTATACTAAGCCGTGCATGAACCCGTCCATGGAAGCCGACTGCACATCCCCGGCAATTACCTCATTGCGATATACGACAATATCTGCTACAATCATCTCGGAGCTGTCGGCACCGGGATAGTTGAGCACTCTGTAGGTGTAGCGGGTCGCTTCCAGCCCGCCGTATGTGCCCAAGTCGAAGCCCTGCTCCTGCTGGATCTGGTTGTATGATTCATATACTGCGTTCATCTGCTGTGGTATTACTATCGTCTGGCTGTCAATGGGCTCTTCTTCTACCTGCCAGCCCAGTGAGGATAAGTAGTCAACCCTTTCGTCATTGTTCTTGACCACGGTCATCAGAGTCACCGCCGGCATGGCCTCCTCGCCCTTGCCGCCCAGCAGCCATATCAGAAGCAGAATGACCGCTGCCGCCGCCAGGGCGACAATGATGGCTTTTTTCTTGTTCAGCTTTGCTGTTAATACAAGCATTTTGCAGCTCCTTTCATTGCGCGGCTTGGCCGCGGACATACTAAATGTTATGATGTGCTGCACACGGATATGCTATGGAGGTGTTCCCATGCCGCTTATGCGCCTTGACAAGATTCTTTCGTCCCAGACCAGGCTTTCCCGGTCTGAGGCCAAGTGTGCCCTGCGTGAGGGGCGCGTGCGTGTTGACGGCAGAGCGGTGTCGGACGGTGCGTTGAAATTCGACCCCGATTGCGCCGCTATAAGCCTTGACGGGGAAGTGATCGTTAACCGCAGCCATGTCTATCTTATGCTCCACAAGCCCGCGGGATATGTCACAAGTACCGAGGAGAGGGGACAGCGCTCAGTGCTGGAGCTTGTTGGTGAGGATTTTTCCCACTACGATCTGTTTCCTGCAGGCCGTCTTGATAAAGATACGGAGGGTTTCCTTATCCTCACAAATGACGGCGACTTCTGCCATAAGGTGATCTCTCCAAAGACGAATACTGTAAAATGCTATTACCTTGAGACTGCTGACCCCATGTGTACGGAAGATGTGACTGCACTGGCTGCCGGTGTAACCCTAAAAGACGGAACCCGCTGCCGCCCGACAAGGCTGGAGATAATGGAGGGGGCGCACAGTGCCTGCATTTACATTACGGAAGGCAAGTACCATGAGGTGCGCCGACTGCTTGCCAGCCGGGGAAATCTCGTCATATATCTGAAGAGACTGTCCATCGGCGGTGTGGAACTGGATGGCAATTTGGCACCCGGAGAGTACAGGGAACTGACAGATAGTGAAATTTCGGCGATATTAGGCGAATAATTATTTCAAAATTTTTAATTGTGCAAATTGACTTGTGCTATTTGACAAATATTTTCGAAATCTTTTGTCCAAGCTATTGAATTATGCAAAAAAATGTTGTAACATGATGTGGTATGCGAAGTTTAAGTCACTATTTTGGATAGGGGGATAACTATGTCAAGCAGGATTTTTCAGGGCACAATAGTGCAGATGAAGGAGGCAACCAGCAGGGTCATCGGTGTTACCGACATGATTGGCAATGTAGTTGCCAGTTCTGAGCTTTCCATAATCGGCTCTACCATTCCCGGGGCCGCTATCCTTGCCGAGCGCGGCGGTGAAGCAACCATCGGCGGCAGAACCATGCGCCTTATCGGCGGCTCACAGCATCCCGACTATGCTGTGTTTGTTGAGGGCACCGACAATGAAGCCAGAAGCCTGTGCATCATGGCAACCATCGCCCTGTCTGAGGCAAAAACTTTTTATGAGGAGAAGCACGACCGCACCGCCCTTGTAAAGAGCATCATTACCGATAACATTCTCCCCGGTGATGTCTATGTACACGCCAAGGAGCTTAATTTTGCCGCTGACACCACCCGCGCTGTGTATCTCGTTCACCAGATCGGCCGTGCCGATGTGGCTGTTGTTGAGTTCCTTCAGCGTATGTTCCCCGAGCGTCAGCGCGACTTTGTTCTGTCCATAAGTGAGACCGACATCGCCGTCGTGCGTGAGGTTCCCGCATCCAGTGAAGCCTCCGACCTGCAGAAGGTGGCTGAGCGCATTGAGCGCGCTCTTGCCGATGAAATGAATGTCAAAACCGTCATCGGTATCGGCAGCACTGCTAAGCACATCCGTGAGCTGGCTGACCGCTATAAAGAGGCGCAGATCGCCATTGAGGTCGGTAAGGTGTTTGAGCCTAACCAGACCATTATCAACTATGAGAATCTGGGCATCGGCAGACTTATCTATCAGCTGCCCACCACCCTTTGCGAAATGTTCCTGTCTGAGGTCTTTAAAAAGAACCCCATTGATGAGCTGGATGAGGAGACACTGGGCATCATCAACAAGTTCTTTGACAACAGCCTCAACATTTCCGAGACCTCCCGCAAGCTGTTTGTGCACAGAAACACTCTTGTGTACCGCCTTGGGAAGATCAAGAAGCAGACCGGTCTCGATTTGAGAGAGTTTGACCAGGCCATCGTGTTCAAGGTGGCGCTTATGGTAAAACAGTACCTCAGCTCCAAGAAGAGCCTGACCGACTGAAGCAATTACTGAAGGAGAATCCTGCATGGTAGAATTTACCGATGTATTTAAGGAGTATGAAAACGGAGTAAAAGCGCTTAAAGGCGTTAACTTTACAGTTAATGAGGGTGAGTTTGTCTTTCTGGTTGGCCCCTCCGGCTCCGGCAAGTCCACAATTATCAAGCTCATCACCGGTGAGATCGCGCCTACCGACGGCAAGATCGTTGTCAACGATTTTGACATGACCAGAATGCGCCTTTCCCGTATGCCCTATCTGCGCCGTTCTCTGGGTATCATTTTCCAGGACTACCGTCTTATTGAAGACAAGACCGTCTACGAGAATGTCGCCTTTGCAATGCGTGTAGTGGGCGCCTCCAATAAAGAGATCCGCCGCCGCGTACCTTATGTGCTGCAGCTTGTGGGTCTTGACAGCCGTACCCGCCGCTACCCCAGGGAGCTGGCCGGCGGTGAGCAGCAGCGCGTTGCAATCGCCCGCGCGCTGGTCAACAATCCGCGTATGATCATCGCCGATGAGCCTACCGGAAACCTCGATCCCGCCAAGAGTCTGGAGCTTATGATGCTCCTTGAGAAGATCAATGAAATGGGAACCACGATGCTCATCGTCACCCATGAGAAGGAACTGGTCAACCGCTTTGCCAAGCGCGTGATCGCCATTGACAGCGGCCGCATCATCAGCGACGGAATGGATGGGTATTACAATTATGAAGCATAACAGACTTGGTTATTTCATTAAGGAAGGCATACATAGCATCTTCTCGCACGGCTTTATGTCCTTTGCGTCGGTGTTTGTGATCGTTGCCTGCCTTCTGATTATGGGCTGCTTTACCTTGCTGGCCCTGAATGTTGACTCCATCATCGATGATCTGGAGCAGGAAAATCAGATCGTCGCTTTCGTTGATGAGCGTTATTCCGAATCTGACGCTATCGCCATTAAGAGCCGCCTTGAGAACGTACCCAACGTGCGTGAGGTTACCTTCATCTCCAATGAGCAGGCCATGGCCAGCTTTGTTGAGCAGTATGAGGACAGCTCCCTTCTTGATAATCTGGAGGCTTCCGTACTTCGCCACAGATATGTTGTGTATCTCAAGGACCTGTCCAGAATGGAAGAGACCCGCAATTCCCTGCTTGAGGTGGACGGAATCGTCAAGGTCAACGCTCACCAGGCTATTGCCGAGGGCTTCTCCAATGTTAAGAACGTGATCACCGTTGTTTCGCTTGTCCTTGTCGCGGTTCTGTTCGTGATCTCCCTGTTCATCATGTCCAACACCATCCGCCTTACGACTATTTCCCGCCGGGAAGAGATCGCTGTCATGAAGATGGTTGGCGCCACCAATACCTTTATTCGCCAGCCCTTCCTTGTTGAGGGTCTGATCCTCGGTATCTTCGGCGCTCTGGTAGCTTTTGTGGCACAGTGGGGCGTTTACAGCTTTGTCATCACCAAAATAGGGGAGATGTCCAGCATTTCCTTTATTGAGACCATTCCCTTCTCCGTGGTGGCCATCCCCATGCTGCTGGTGTTCCTTATTGTCAGTGTTATTGTCGGCGCTCTTGGCAGCGTTTCGGCTATCAAGAATTATCTTAAGGTCTGATTTTCGGGTGAGTTAATGGGCAACAGAAAGTTATTTATACGAATAGTATGCATCTTTCTTGCCGTGGCTCTGTCCCTGTCTCTTCTTATCAGCATCCTTGCTTCCCTGGCCGGCAGTGCATCATATTCCGATGAAATTGACCGACTTGAGACTGAGTTTCTGGCTCTCACCCAGCGCCAGCAGGAGATGGATGCCCGCATTGAGGAGCTGAAAGGTCAGGATATATCCGCACTTGACATGAAGGTTGTACTGGATGAGCAGATTTTTCTCACCCAGAGCGAGATCGACAACCTTGATGCCCAGATAGCCATATATCAGAAAATGATCGTCACCTGGGAAGAAAAGATAGCAGACTTACAGGCGCAGGCCAATGAGCAGCTTGCCAATTATAAGCTGCGTTTGCGTGCTATGGAGGAGAACGGAGCAGTCATGTACTATTCCGTTCTCTTTGGCGCTACAAGCATGGCCGATTTTATGCAGCGCCTGGACTTTGTGCTTGAGATCATAGAGTATGACAACAATCTCTATGACAATATTATGGTGCATCAGAGCGCCCTTGACGCCGCCGAGGCTGAGCTTGCGCTGATAAATGCAGAGATCGCTGAGAAAAGCACCCAGCGCCTTGTTCTTGAGGCCCAGCTTGAGGTTGAGGTTGAGGAGGCCACTGCGGTCATTGCCCGCGTGGAAAACGACCTGAACCGTTACAAAGAGGACTTTGAGCAGATGCGTGAGGCTGAGAACCAGCTGCAGGAGAGTGTGGCGAATATGCTCATGGCTCTGCAGCGGCAGGAGTCGACCATTGCCGCCGTCGGTACCGGCGACTTCATCTGGCCCTGTCTGAATAACAGAAACGTTACCGCACAGTACGGCATTGACCTGAACCAGATATACGGCATCTATATGTACCACTCCGGCATAGACATAGTTGCCGAATACGGTACAAATGTTCTTGCGGCGGACGGCGGTACGGTGGTCACCGCTACCTACGATCCGTCGTTCGGCTATTATATGATCATCAACCACGGCACCGGCGCCACGACCATGTATGCTCACCTGAGCCGTATTGAGGTTTCGGCGGGCGACAGTGTGGTGCAGGGTCAGGTAATCGGCAAGGTTGGCGCCAGCGGTGCCGCCATCCAGAGCCACCTGCATTTTGAGGTCAGCGTGGCAGGTGTGCGCGTTAACCCTCTTGACTATTACCGCAACTATACCATTGTAGGCAACTGAGCGCTGACATGATGCGGATAACGAACGCAAACGACAGCGATTCGCCTTGACAATGTGGTATATAATGTGTTAGTTTTTACAGCGCCGTTGGCGTGTAAATCATACAGAATTATTAGCTGCATCCCCTGCGGATGCGGAAGGAGAATGTTAAATGGCAAAAGATGCAAAGTACAGAATGAGTGCAGCCCGCCTTCAAGAGCTGAAGGATGATCTGAATTATCTTCGCACACATCGCGAGAACGAGGTTGCTGAGATGATCAAACAGGCCCGTTCTTTCGGCGACCTGTCCGAGAACAGCGAGTATGATGAAGCCAAATCGGAGCAGGCCAAACTTTACGCCCGCATCGATGAGCTTGAGGATCTTATCGCCAACGCCGAAGTGGTGGAGAAGAGCGGTACCGCCGACAAGATCGGCATCGGCAGCACCATCACTGTGCTTGATGAAGAAATGGGCGAGGAAGAGGTCTATCAGATCGTCGGCTCTCAGGAGGCCGACCCCATTAACGGCAAGATCTCCGACGCATCCCCGCTGGGCAGGGCTCTGTTCGGCTGTGCCGTTGGACAGGAAGTATATGTGGATGCCCCCAGCGGAAAGCTGAAGTTCCGCGTTGTCAGCATCCATAACTGATTTGGAGATAATTATGGCAGAAATTACTGAAAACACCGCTGTCGCCGCCGCTCAGGAGCTTTCCGAGATCCTCGCTGTGCGCCGCGAAAAGCTCAACAAGCTGGTTGAGGCGGGCAACGATCCCTTTACCGTCACCCGCTATGACCGCACCGCTTTTTCCCTTGATATTAAGGATAACTTCGACGATTTTGACGGCAAGACCGTCAAGGTCGCCGGCCGCATCATGTCCAAGCGCGGCATGGGCAAGGCCATCTTTGCCGACATTGCCGACGACAAAGGCCGCATCCAGATCTATGTCCGTCTTAACGATGTGGGTGCCGATGCGTTTGAGGCTTTTAAGAAAGTCGACATCGGCGACATCATCGGCGCCGAGGGCTTTGTCTTCCGCACCAGAATGGGTGAGATCACCGTCCACTGCACCGCGCTGCAGCTTCTGGCCAAGTCTCTGCGCCCCCTGCCGGAGAAGTTCCACGGCCTGACAGATAAGGAGACCCGCTATCGCCAGCGCTATGTTGACCTTATCATGAATCCTGAGGTGCGAGACACCTTCGTTAAGCGCAGTCAGATACTTAAGGAGATCCGCGCCTATCTTGACGAGAAGGGCTTTATCGAGGTTGATACCCCCATACTCACTCCCTTTGAGATCGGTGCATCCGCCCGTCCCTTCACCACTCACCATAATACCCTTGACATGGACATGGTCCTGCGCATCGAGACCGAGCTGTATCTTAAGCGCCTTATCGTCGGCGGTATGGAGCGTGTTTATGAAGTGGGCCGTATCTTCCGCAATGAGGGCATGGATACCAAGCACAACCCCGAGTTCACCACTATCGAGCTTTACCAGGCATATACCGATTTCCACGGCATGATGGATCTGGTTGAAGAGATGATGAAGCGCGTCGCTCAGAAGGTCTGTGGCGGTCTGGTCGTGCCCTACCAGGGCCACGAGATTGACCTTGGCCATTGGGAGCGCCTTACCATGGTTGAAGCCGTCAAGAAGTATTCCGGCGTTGACTACAACAATTGGAACACCGATGCCGACGCTATCGCCGCCGCCAAGGCACACCACATCGACCTGCCCGAGGTGCCCACAAAGGGCGCTATCCTGGCCGAGTTCTTCGATGCGTATGTTGAGGAGAAGCTCATCCAGCCCACCTTCATCTATGACTATCCCGTTGAGATCAGCCCCCTTGCCAAGCGCAAGCCTGATGACCCGGCCTTTACCGAGCGCTTTGAGTATTTCATAAACGCTACTGAGTTCGGCAACGCCTTTAGTGAGCTTAATGACCCCATCGACCAGCGTGAGCGCTTTGAGCGTCAGGTTGCCGAGCGCAAGGCTCTCAACCCCGCAAGCAAGGCACAGGTTGACTATGACTACATCAACGCCCTTGAATACGGCATGGCCCCCACAGGCGGACTGGGCTTCGGCATTGACCGTCTGGTTATGCTGCTGACCAACTCCGACAGCATCCGCGACGTTCTGCTCTTCCCGACGATGAAACCGTTGGATTAAGAAAACCCGGTAATATCAAGGTTTTTCGGTGGTGTAAATAGTCTAACAGGCAAATTTACCCCGGGTTTACCCCAACTGAAATGAATTTCCATAAACACTTA
>JAZUPH010000066.1:0-51374 GCA_045605145.1 Oscillospiraceae bacterium
CCGTAGGCCGACGTGGCAATCCCCGCCTTATACAGGAGATTGCCACACCAGTCTGCGGACGGGTTCGCAATGACAGCATAAATTCGGAGGCTGCAACATATACTGCACCAAATAAGCTTGAGGGGGGCTTCCTATGTCCACGAAATTTACGGATCTGCATTGCAAAGAAGTCATCTGCGTGTCCGATGGGAGGCGGCTGGGATTTATCTCCGATGCCTGCGTAGAGATCCCTACGGGGAACATCGTGTCCATTGTGGTTCCGGGTCCCTGCAAGTTTTTTGGGCTCTTCGGACGGCGGGATGACTATATCATCCCCTGGAACCGGATTTGCCGGATGGGGCCGGATATTGTGCTGGTAGACATCAAGCCGGAGGAGTGCCGGTTCCAGCGGGGAAAACCCGGACTACTATTCTGAGAAACCTTGCAAAAGTGCGAAAAAAGTTAGAATTTTAAGGAAAAATTTTTCAAAAAACTCTTGCAAAATGTAAGCGCTTTCGCTATAATAATTCGGCACGGGAATTTCCCGTAGTAATTTTACACCACACACCCGGTGATCGTACCCCCTAGTGCTGCAAAGCGGGAGCGTGCGAGATGATCGGGGTGGAGGACAAAACAAAAGGAGAAAATTAAAATGGCTGTCGTATCTATGAAGCAACTGCTGGAGGCCGGCGTACACTTCGGTCATCAGACCCGCCGCTGGAACCCCAAAATGGCTACCTACATCTACACCGAACGTAACGGTATCTACATCATCGACCTGCAGAAGACCGTTAAGAAGCTGGAAGAGGCTTATAACTTCGTGCGTGACACCGCCGCTGAGGGCGGCACCGTCCTGTTCGTCGGCACCAAGAAGCAGGCTCAGGATGCAGTCCGTGAAGAGGCTGAGCGCGTTGGTATGTACTGGGTCAACGCAAGATGGCTGGGCGGCATGCTCACCAACTTCAAGACCATGCGTACCCGTATCGACCGCCTGACCCAGCTGCGCAAGATGCAGGAGGACGGCACCTTCGATATGCTCCCCAAGAAGGAAGTCACCAAGCTCACCGGCGAGATCGAGAAGCTTGAGAAGTACCTTGGCGGCGTTAAGGAGATGAAGAAGCTCCCCAGCGCTCTGTTCATCATTGACCCCCGCAAGGAGCGCAATGCTATTGCTGAGGCCCGCAAGCTGCACATCCCTGTTGTTGCCATCGTTGACACCAACTGCGATCCCGATGAGGTCGACTATGTTATCCCCGGCAATGATGACGCTATCCGCGCTATCCGCCTGATCTCCAACACCATGGCCAACGCCATCCAGGAAGGCCGTCAGGGCGAAGAGACCGTTGAGGTCGAGACTGAGGTTCAGGCTCCCGCTGTTGAAGGCGAGAACGAGTAATTAATAATTTACAGGAGGATACAACTATGGCATTTACTGCTCTTGATGTTAAGAAGCTGCGCGAGATGACCGACTGCGGCATGATGGACTGCAAAAAGGCTCTGACCGAGGCTGACGGTGATATGGACAAGGCTCTTGAGATCCTTCGTGAGAAGGGCCTGGCTGCCGCTCAGAAGAAGGCCAGCCGCATCGCTGCTGAAGGCATGGCTTATGCTGATGTTATCAACGGTGTTGGTGTTGCTGTTGAAGTCAATGCCGAGACCGACTTCGTTGCCAAGAACGAGAAGTTCGTCAACTTCGTTAAGAATATCGCCGCTGTCGTTGCCGAGACCAATCCCGCCGACATGGACGATCTGATGACCAAGGCTTATCCCGGCACCACTTTGACCGTTGCTGAGCAGCGTCAGGAGATGGTTCTCACCATCGGCGAGAACATCAACATCCGCCGTTTCGGCCGCTATGCTGATGGCTTCAACGTTCCTTACGTTCATGCCGGCGGCAAGATCGGCGTCGTCGTAAACCTTGAGGTTTCCGGCATTGACAATGCTGGTGCCGTTACCGAGCTTGGCAAAGACATCGCTATGCAGATCGCTGCTATGCGTCCTGTCTATCTTGACAAGTCCGCTATGCCCGCTGAGGCTGTTGCATATGAGAAGAACATCCTCATCGCTCAGCTCAAAGAGGATCCCAAGAACGCTTCCAAGCCCGACGCTATCATTGAGAAGATGATCGGCGGCCGTCTGAACAAGCTGTTTGAGGAGACCTGCCTGCTGCAGCAGCCCTTCGTTAAGGGTGACAAGATCTCTGTTGAGAAGCACATCGCTGCTGTTGCCAAAGAGCTTGGCGGCACCATCGTTCTCAAGTCCTACACCCGTTTCGAGAAGGGCGAGGGCATCGAGAAGAAGCAGTCTGACTTCGCTGCTGAGATCGCCAGCATGGTTAAATAAGTACCTTCGTACTTTGCAGAGCCCGGTTATTCCGGGCTCTGTTTTTTTGTTATTTTTCACAGCATATCGTTCCTCATGCGTGGGACAATTAACTTCGCTGCCTTGTAGCGCAGCGGCTGTAAAAAGCAAAGCAATATGTTTATAATTTATTATTTTGCACTTTCAATTTATACAGATGTGTGCTAATATAGCTAAGATGTTTTAAGTATCATAGGGGTAGAACCGCTGTATGAAGCATTTTGGTAGATTTGTATCCGTAATTAGTATAATTTCTCTTATATGCAGCCTTTCGATCTCCATGCCCTTGGTTGCCCGCGCTGATGAGCCTGAGGATGTGGAAAATGAGGAAGAGGTCCTTGTTGATGAGCGCATCATTCAGATGTCACCGGAAGATATGCCTGTTGTTGAGTATATTGAGGGTGCGTCGGTCTGCTTCGACTGCAAGTCTGTGCGCATAATCGAGGCGGTGAAGTATGATCTTACCGCCCACACCACAGTTACGCCGTCTTACGATGATGTGATCTGGACGAGCATGGATCCCGGCGTGGTGACCGTTGATGAAAACGGGGTACTCACCGGTGTATCCATCGGCTCTGCGTGGGTCACTGCCGCTGTTGGGCAGGAGCTGGCGCGCATATATGTGTATGTTGACGAGAATACTCTTGTACAGGACTCAAATGAGTATATGTACTATATAAAGGTAAACAGGTCCTTCAACTGCATTACCATCTATACCCTTGATGAAGCGGGGGAGTATACCGTCCCTGTGCGCGCTTTCCGCTGTTCAACGGGCAGAAATACGCCCTACGGCACTCATAAGGTGCGCAACCACAACGCCTGGAACGGCCTGTTCGGCGACTATGAGGGCATGTGGAGCAGTTGGATCATTAGTGAGTTCCTGTTCCACTCCGTACCCTTCTATTACAGGAGCCACGATTCACTGAATATCTCCATGTACAATGAGTTTGGCACCACTTGTTCCGGCGGCTGCGTCAGACTTCAGGTTCTTAACGCCAAGTGGATCTTTGATAACTGCCCTGTGGGCACCCTGGTGTATTTCTACTTTGATGATGAAGATCCCGGCCCTCTGGGCCTGCCGGAGGCGATCAAGCTTCCCGGCGATGTTGCGTGGGACCCCACCGACCCTGATGCCGCAAACCCCTGGTTTGAGGGTGAGCCGGTTATTAACGGCGTCCACGACATTAGTGTCAGTGTGGGCGGTGAGATCGACTATTTTGACGGCGTGACGGCAATCGACTCGATGGGCAACGATATCACCGATACACTTAAGGTACTTACGCCGGTGGATGTGAATACTCCCGGTGAGTATCAGGTGATTTATCAGGTGACCGATGCCGCCTATAAGACGGTGTACGCCTATTGCACTGTTGTTGTAAACTAATTTTTCGGCTTGTCTGCCAGCTTAGTGAGGTGTGTTATGCACTTTTATAAGCCTTACGGCAAAATATTGATAGTTCTGCTCTGCCTTGCGTCTTTGATGCTCCCTTCGCAGACCGCGTATGCCGCGGCACCGGAGGAACTGGAGCCGTCTTTTGATGAGGATCTGCTTTATGATCTGTGGTACGGCAGGATGCTTGACATTGTTGAGCTTTTCCGCCAGTGGAGCGCATATAACGGCGTTGACGACGGCGGTGCCTACTGCACCACGAACGGTAAGCCCTTCGGCGTTGCCACCGGCGACACCTGCTACATCGGCTCGGTTACACAGGCAATGCGCCGTGAGGGCTTTATTGACTACACGGTGACCGGCGGCTGGAGCTGCAACGGCTTCGTACGCTTCGCCATACGGGCCCTGTACGGCCGCACTTTCTGGCGCAGTGAGATGACAGAGAATATTTACACCGTCACTTTGTTTTCCACAGTCGGCGAGGTGCAGGAGTTTGTGTCCCGCGCAAAAATCGGTGATATGCTGTGCATCATGGGCTATGCCGACCACGACAATGACGGCAGAAGAAACGACGAATACTGGCACTACATGATGTACATCTCCAGCAGTGATGAGGGCATCCTTGTCATGGACGGTAATTTTGACCACTATAACGGTGTGCAGATCCATCTCGTCTCGTGGGAGTTTATTATGTCGCGCCAGTGGATATATGTTTATTCCGTCTCACAGGAGGATCACCTGTCGGTTCTCGACCAGCAGTCTGATGAGCCTCAGCCTGCTGACTCACGGGGTGGCGGAGATTGGACTCTGCTTTATCAGTGATTTTGAATACAGCAATTACAGGGGGGATAATTAATGCTTGAATCCGCGATAAGAGATTTCTATAAACGCTATCGTCTATCCAAGTATCAAAGTATTTTTGCGCTCATTAAAGAGCGTACCGGCAGCCTTAGTGCTACTGAAGCGTTCTGTGTTGATGTTATCAACCTTTTAAACTGCCCAACGATCAAACAGTTTTCTGATTTTATCGGTATCTCACAGTCAAATGCCACCTATAAGATCAACAGCCTTATCCAGAAAGGCTACATAAATAAGATCATCAGTGAGGAGGACAGGCGTGAGTACCGCCTTGTCACCACTGACAAGTATCACAACTACTTTGATGCCGATGACGGATGCATAACGACGGCAGTCAAACTCATGGCGGAAAAGTATAGCGCTGAAGAATTGGATAAGTTTGGCGAAATGCTCAGCGAATTCAGTAAATTTGCTGTTAAATAATGAGGTGAAAGATTATGACAACAGGGTTGAATTTCTGGGATACTCAAGTGTGGTCATTTGTGATGACAATCACGCTTCTGCTCGTCTCTATGATGGCTGCCAATACGCTGACCAACACCGTTCCCTTTATCAAGAAGCTGATGATCCCCAGCTCTGTCCTCGGCGGCTTTATGCTTCTGCTGTTTAGTGCGATACTGAAGAATACTGTGGACATTACCCTGTATAACCGTTCCACCCTTGAGATGCTGACATATCACGGCCTTGGACTTGGCTTTGTTGCCATGACCCTTCGCCGCAATGACGATAAGTCAAAGGGCGGAAAGGGCAGGGCGGCCTTTGACTCCGGTGCCACCGTTGTCGGCGGCTACCTCATCCAGGCAATTTTCGGTTTGGGTATTACTCTTGGCCTGTCCTATGTTATCAACAGCTTTTTTGCGTCCGGTCTTCTTCTGCCCATGGGCTTCGGTCAGGGACCGGGGCAGGCGTATAACTGGGGCCGTACATATGAAAATACTTATGGCTTTGTTAACGGTACCAGCTTCGGATTATCCGTTGCTGCGGTCGGCTTCATTGCTGCCAGCGTCGGCGGTATCATTCGCCTGAATGTGCTGCGCCGCAAGGGTTTATTTAATGCTGGCTCTGCAGCCGGAGCTGAGGATGAATCCATCATCCGCTCTGACAGTGATGAAATTCCCCTGTCCGACAGCATTGACAAGTTCACCGTCCAAGTTGCCCTTGTCCTTATCGGATATGCCATGGCATACGGTATCATGATGGCCATCAACGCCGTGATCAATACCGGCATTCTGGGCAATTTCGGCTACAACACCGTTCAGCCCCTTGTCTGGGGATTCAACTTCCTGTTTGGTACTGTCTGCGCTTTGATTCTTAAGGCGATCATGGGCTGGCTGAGGAAGCGCGGCATCATGCACAGGGAGTACACCAACAACTTCATGCAGAGCCGTATCTCCGGTTTCATGTTTGATATAATGGTCATTGCTTCCATCGCCTCCATCAATCTGGATGCATTCAAGGAGACGGAGTTTGTCCTGCCTCTCACCCTCATCTGTGTGGTTGGCGCGGTCGTCACCTATTACTATCTTATGTTCCTCTGCCCGCGTATTTATCCCGATTATTCTGAGGAGGCCTTCCTCTCCCTTTACGGCATGCTCACCGGTACCGCCAGTACGGGCGTTATCCTCCTGCGTGAGGTGGATCCTCAGTTCAAGACCCAGGCTTCAGACAACATCGTGTATCATCAGGTATGGGCGATTGCCTTTGGATTCCCCATGCTGCTTCTGCTCGGCGTTGCGCCTCAGGGTGTGGGGCGTGCCTGGCTGACACTGGGTATTTGCCTTGTGCTGTTCATCGCCATTAATGTGCTTCTCCTGCGTGACTATATCTTTAAGAAGAGGGCTTCCCCAAAAGATGAAGAAAGCCGCAAAGCATAATTGAGCTTAAACCTAAAGAACCGGGCTGTATGCCCGGTTCTTTTTGCCTATTCACTTTCGGTTTCTTTCGGCATATCCAGTATTTCCACCCCCGTGTAGTACCACATGAGTATATCGTTGTAACTAAACCCATCTTTAGCCAGCACATTTGCTCCGTACTGGCTCATGCCCACGCCGTGCCCCCAACCGTAGCAGACGATAGTTACAACTCCGTCTTCGTGCAGTATGTCCATACTTGTTGATCTGAGTGATAACGCACTGCGTAGCTGTGTGCCGCTGATTCGTACACCGTTTACACACAGGCTGTCTACACGCCCCGAAGGTGACAAAACCAAATTGTCGATGGCCAGGGGGCTGCTGTTCGCAATCTCATGGTGATGTTCTGCAAGACGTCCTATAAATTCGCTCTCGTCAAAAGAAACGGAGCTGACAAAATTCGGCACATCCTCTGCACTTTCGGGGCTTGAAACACTAATTAGATATGGAGTATCGGACCAGATTTGCCCGCTGCTTTCCGTAGCGCCGCAGGATGACGAGTGATAGGGCGCGTAAATTAGCACGCCGCCATAGGCGAGATATTGCCCATCGGTGGCATCAACCGCCTGACAGATCTTCTCGTAATACATATCATAGTCCGCGCCCCACTTTAACAGCAGCTTCTGTGTGTCGGCATATGCCTGACAGCAGGAGCTGTAGGTGCAAATATCCGCATCTGGGTGAGTGCTGTCCGGATGCAACATCCTGTGTAGTGTGCAGCTTCTTGCGGCAACTGCCTGCGCCTTCAGTGCTTCAGCATAGAAGGATGCCGGCATCTCCGCGGCAACTACGCCGATGAGATAATCTCTTAGTGTGAGTGATATGTATTCGCCCCTGTCAAGCAAAACGATCCCAACGGTGCAGTCGAAGCTGTCAAGCATATCCGCACCGTTATCCGGCGTCAAAGCAAGGTTTAACGCTGTAAGGCCGCCGGAATGTGGTAGTGCTTCAATGCGTTCGTCATTATCATCGTTAACATCGGATATGCATATGTCCGGCAGCTGCTCGGCACGGGAAACTGCATCGATGCTTTCGCTACCACTGTCTTTGGTATATACCAGCTTTTCCGAAAAACATATAAGTGCTGATGCCAGCATGACGATTACGAGCAGGGATTTTGCTTTCATGTACTTCCTTTCATTGACGCAGGACTTGTCTTCGTGTAAAATAGGGCTGTTCATATTAATGCTTATTCCGATGAGGACCTGTGTATGAATCTTAAGAAGTATATTCCGTCCGTGTCCGTCGCTGCTCTGGGTGCGGTGGGATTCTATTTGAGAAGTGAAGAGATCGCCCTGGCCCGTGATCCAATTAGCGGCCTATATGAGAGCGGTCACATTATGTCAGTGCTCTCCATCATTCTGGGGCTTGCGGCCTGTGCTGCGGCTTTAATTGCTGCCCATGCTGCTAAGAATGTCGGCGATGGCGTTAATGAGCGCGGGCTTAGCTGGCATATGCCCGAATTTGTCATGTGCCTGCTGGCGTCTGTCGGCCTGTTTGTGGGTGCTTATATGTACCACAGCGGCTTGTGGTACTCCACATTTGAACTGCCGTGGCTTGAAAGGCTCTTTGTGCTTATGGCTGCCTCGGCGGCAGCGGCGTACATGGTAATGGCCTTTGCCGCCAATCAACCTACTGTGAAGGGGATTGCAAAGCTGTTTTCCTGCATACCGCCGCTTTTTATGTGCGTGTGGCTGCTGTTTTATTACCGTGTCAATGCGGTCAATCCTGCCCTGCAAGACTTTGTGCCTGAGTGCCTTGCCCTCGCTTCAGGGGCGGTGGGTACATTCGGCTTTGCCGGCTTTTTCTATGGCGTTGGAAAAACCGGTCGGACTTTATGGCCGCTTTTAATCGCGGAATATTTTACCATTGTATCCCTGGCGGGGCAGACTCATATCGACACTGTCCTTATTCTTGTCGGCACCGCTATCGTCATGTTTGCCATGTCTGCCGCTGTGTATGGCGGTGCAGAAATTAGGGTTGAGGAGTGACAATTATGCTTCCGTTGTGTGAAACTATCCTGTCGGATTACAAAATGCGCCGCACATCGGCGCAGAAAGATGCGTTCATAAAGCTTATGCAGACGCATTATCCCCATCTGAGCATTGAACAGCTGGGCAAAAAGAAAAGCCGTAACCTGATTATGGGCGATATAGAGACTGCCCACGTGATCCTTACGGCGCATTACGACACAAGCGCGGCGTCACTGTTTCCTAATGTTGTCATGCCTTACCGCAAGGTGCTTCGCTTTTTCTACACCATGCTGTCGCTGATGCCCATAATTCTGCTTAGCCTTGGCGCCTTATTTGCGTCGCGTGCCTTCGGCGCGACGGATGAAGTGTCGCTGATTGCTTTCCTTGTGGTGTACTATGTGTTGTTCTACATCAAAATGTTCTGCCTGCCGCCGAATCCCAGCAATGACAACGACAACACATCAGGAGTTGTGACACTTATTGAGACTTGGGAGAAACTCGGCGAAAGTCAGCGGGCGCACACGGCTCTGATATTCTTCGATAACGAGGAATACGGTTGCGTCGGATCCAAGGAGTTCTATAAGGCGCATAAGGCACTTATGGAAGACAAACTACTTGTTAACTTCGACTGCGTTGGAGACGGCAAAACGATGCTTCTTGTTCTTGCTGAAAAGGCAGAGAAGCAGTACCTTTCCGTTCTCAAAGAGACCATTACGGAAGAGGAGGGCATAAGCGTACGGTTTGACAGCAAGAAGCGCGCCAACCACTCCTCCGACCATAAGTACTTTCCCTGCGGTGTGGCAGTTTCTGCGATGCATGAATGCAAATGGCTTGACCTGCATTTCGGCCGCATACACACCAAGCGTGATACCGTGATGGATCGGGGAAATGTTGCTTTCCTTGCTGACAGAGTCACAGCACTTGTAGACCGGATGACCACTGTAGTAAGATAATAAGATGATAAATAAAAAGGATGCATCCCCAATTGGGACGCATCCTTTAATTTGTTGTTGCGATTACTCGGCGGAGATAAGGTAGTAATACACCGGCTGTCCGCCGTTGATGACGGCAGTTTCGCCATCGGGGAAGGCTGCACTCAGCTTGTCGGCAAGGGCGTTTGCCTCATCCTCTGTGACATCGGCGCCATAGTAAACGGTGATGAGCGTAGGCTCACTGGACTTGAGGGCCTCGATAAGGCTCTCGATAACGGTGTCCAGATCGCGGCTGTTGCTGATAAGCGCACTCTCCAGCAGGCACAGATACTCACCGGCTGCAATATCATGTCCGTCAAAGTCGGAGTTGCGTGCGGCGTAGGTAATCTGAGCGGTGCGGACATTTGCTATGGTCTCGTTCATGGCTGCGGTGATCTCTTCCTCATCCATGTTCTCGTCATATGCCAGCATAGCTGAAATGCCCTGAGGTACGGTTTTGGTTCCGATAACCACGGTTTTGCAATCAGTCAGATCGGCGCACTGCTGAGCGGCCATGATGATGTTCTTGTTATTGGGCAGGATGAAAACCGTCTCTGCGTTTGCGGCCTCAACACCCTTGAGAATGTCCTCGGTGGAGGGGTTCATAGTCTGGCCGCCGGTGACTATGTAGTCGGCGCCCAGCTGAGAGAAGACCTCTGCCATGCCATCGCCTGCGCAGACGGTCACGATGCCATACTTTTTGCGGGGCTCTTTGGGAGTCTCTGCAGGAGCGGGCTCGGACTTTTCGAAGATGATCTCATTGTGCTGGTTCTTCATGTTCTCGATCTTGATCTTCTCCAGCGGACCGTAGGTGATAGACTCGGTCAGGATGGCGCCGGGATCGTTGACGTGAACATGCAGCTTAATATACTCCTCATCGGCAGCCATTACAAGGCTGTCACCAAGGCGGCTGGCAAAGTCGCGCAGAACCAGGGGATCCTTCTCGGTTTCGACCTTAATGATAACCTCGGTGCAGTATGCAAAACGAATATCCTCAGTCTCAAACTGGGAGAAGTCGGCTTTTTCGGAGGTGGCATAGCTGGTGGGGGAGACCTCAACAACCTCGCCTCTGAGCGCCTTGATCATGCCGTCAAGAATACAGCAGTAACCCATACCGCCTGCGTCAACCACGTTGGCCTTTTTGAGGACAGGGTTTTGGTTAACGGTGTTTGCAAGGGCAAGACGCGCCGTTTCAATGGCGGTCTCCAGCATGACCTCAATATCGCTCTCTGTCTCGGCACACTTTACAGCGGCGTCGGAAGCTAAACGGCTGACGGTAAGGATTGTGCCCTCGGCGGGCTTCATAACTGCGCCGTAAGCAGCATTGACGCCCTCGACCATTGCGGCGGCAAAGGCCTTGCTGTCGGCCTCGGGCTTGCCCTTGAAGGAGCGGGACATACCGCGGAACAGCAGGGAGAGTATAACGCCAGAGTTGCCGCGTGCGCCGCGAAGCAGAGCGCCGGCAACCTTGTCGGCAACCTTGTCAAGCAGGTCGCTATCCATGGGACCGACTTCGGAAGCACCTGCGCCAAGGGTAAGGCTCATATTTGTGCCGGTATCGCCGTCCGGGACAGGGAATACATTCAGGTCATTTATCGGTTGTCTCTTTGATTCTATCTCAGCGGCAGCATTAAGAACCATCTGTTTAAACATGCTGCCTGTCAGCTTATCTGTCACGGTTATCCTCCCAATTAATCGCCCATAGCGGAATCGACATAAACGTCAACATTCTTCAGCTTCACGCCTGTGGCTTTCTTTACTTTATAGCGCACCTCATCGATGATGTTGCGGCAGCTTTCAGGAATATTTATGCCCTGATCAACGACGATGTGAAGCTCGATGGAAATCGTGGAATCGTCGTTGTAGGTGACGTGTACGCCCTTGCGCATGGATTCTTTCTTAAGAAGATGGACGAGACCGTCAGTTACCGAGCGTTTAGCCATTCCGCGCACACCGAAGCAGCTGGTTGCGGCATCGCCAACGATATTGCTGAAAACATCTTCATCAACGCGGACGCAGCCACGGTCGGTTTCATATTTGATCATAATGACCCTCCGTTCGCATATTGTATGAGTAATTGTGACGCAGCGGATGGAGAGCATACGCTGCCTTGTATAATTATAAACCCAAAACGGGCCAAGTTCAAGTATAAAGCAGATAAAACAGTCCTGCAATTTTTGCAGTATACTTGCAATCTGCGCCATAATAGGATAGAATGGTATAAATTCCGTACAGGAGGAATAGCTGTGAAGAATAAAGTTGATATTATCAAAACTATACTCATCATCGTGGCCGTCGTTGCAGCCATCGCGTCTGTGGTCGCCCTCATTCTGACCTATAAAGACCAGATCATTGCCTGCATCAACAAGATTAAGGAAAAGCTGGCTTCAAAAGAGGTGGTCTACACCGTAGAGGAGTACCAAGACTTCGCGGACGTGTGATGGGCTGATTGCCCGTCACATTTTTCCGGTTGAGCCGAAGCCGCCGCTGCCCCTTGCCGTGTCGTCAAGGTCGTCTGCTTCTTCGAACTCGGCGTGAAGCACGGGCACTATCAGAAGCTGTGCCACTCTCTCGCCCGGCTCTATCACCGCGTCCGACTTAGAGTGGTTGTGAAGTGCTACCATTATTTCACCCCGGTAATCGCTGTCGATGACGCCGACTTTGTTTGCCGGTGCAAGGCCGCGCTTCGTGCCCAGGCTGCTCCTTGCGCAGATTAGACCGACCCAACCGGCAGGTATTTCCATTGCAAGGCCGGTGTGCACAAAGTAAGTCTCACCCGGTGCGATGGCGACAGGTGTGTCTAACAGAGCCCTCAGATCTGCTCCGGCCGCAAACTCGGAACCGCGTGCGGGCGCTGCGGCTCTCTGATCAAGTTTCTTAAAACGAACCGTATTTGACATTTTGTGCCCTCCTTGTATCTTCCTGGGGGAGTGTGTAATGACACCGCAACATTGTACACGATTTTTGTTGACAAGTCAACATCTTGAGGATCTTTTTCCGTAGGAGTATTACTGTGCGAGACTACGCCCGTGAATTTGAATGCCGTGTGGCGTTTATTAGAAAATTGGTCGCCGACACCGGATGTGCCGGCATTATTTTTGGCAACAGCGGCGGAAAGGACAGTGCGCTGGTTGGCGTTCTATGCAAGGCGGCCTGCGATGATACCGTTGGCATTATTATGCCCTGCGCTTCGAAGCAGAATTATGGCAGTGACGCCGATGACGGATATGCACTTGCGGGGCAGTACGGCATCGAGACGCGTGTTGTTGATCTCACCGCCTCACGCGAGCTGCTTCTTGGCGAGCTTTCAAAGGTGACGGATGTTAGTGCCAACGGACTTACCAATATGGCGCCCCGCCTTCGTATGCTTACCCTTTATACCATCGGCGCAAGTGAAAACCGACTTGTAGCCGGAACCGGCAACGCCAGTGAGTACTATATGGGATATTTTACTAAATGGGGCGACGGAGCGTACGACTTTAATCCTATCCGTGATTTGACCGCTACCGAAGTGTTTGAGTTTCTGGATTGGCTTGGCGCCCCGGAGAGCATACGCACCAAGGCACCGTCTGCCGGCCTTTACGAGGGTCAGACAGACGAGAAAGATATGGGCGTAAGCTATGCCGCCATCGACCAATACATCGCGACAGGTGTGGCAGATGATCATGATAAAGCCATTATCGACCGCTACCACCGCACATCAGCCCATAAACGAAGCCCGCAGGTTGTCTACAAAGCGGAATAGCACCGGCGGTATCAAGAATGATTACAAATCTGACTTTTGTATTGGCAAACTGAGATTAAAAAAGGAGGACCGGCAATGCGTAAACCTGAATGGAACCGGGTCAAGAATTTTGACACTCTGGAGCGGGAATTCTTGCCGCTGTATGAGCATCTCAAGGACATGGCAACGCCTGATTTCGATGCCGACGCTTTCATCGGGACCGAAATGGGAGAAAGGCTGCTCGAACTTCTTGCTCCGTTTTACAAATGGAATGAGGCCGATCAGGCTGTATTTGACTACTGGCGTGATAAGGGTCTTAACAAGGAGCTTCATGATGAAGATGAATCTGACACGATGCATCTGGAGAAATGGAGCGTATTTGTACCCACAAGCGCCGAAGCCGATCCCCATAAACGCTATCCCGCAATCATATATTCCCGCGGCAGCAGACCCGGCGGAACGCAGATATTCTGTGAGGAGAATTTTGGCATAGCCGAACTGGCGGCGAAGGAGCAGATAATTATCGCTCTTGCCGAGAAGAATAATGAAGAGGGGATTATGTCCCTCTATCAGAGACTTACTGCGGACTACCCGGTGGATAAAAACAGAATTTATCTTGCCGGTTTCTCTGCCGGTGCGACAGCCTCTGTCTCGACCGCGATCAAGCACCCCGGTTTGTTTGCCGCGGTATGTTCGATTACAGGTTCTCCTTCACTGCTTGATGTAAGTGATGAGGAAATCGCAGCTGCTGCAGGCACCGGCATGCCTATGATAGCAATAGGCGGCCTTTGTGAGATGACGCTTAAGTTCCCCATCTGCAAGGATACCTCTTTGCACCCGTCCCCCAAAATGTCCAAGGAGGCAAAGGTGCGTGGACTTAACGCCTTCAAGCTGGCAAACGGACTTAAACCTGCATCCCTTGAGGAAGTGTGCAGCTTTGTTGCCGACAGCGAGGATGGAGCGGTGAGAAAGGTGGGGGTTGACGCGCAGCTTAGCCACACTCAGCGGATAATGGGGCTTGAGCATTATTTCTGCGATTATCTTGATGATACAGGCAAACTTGTGATCAGATTCACCGCGATCGAGAATCACCCTCATCACCCGGCTCCTTCAGCCTTCGGGCTCATGTGGGACTTCTTTAAGAGTCACAGCCGCGGCTGATTACCTGGTCAAGCTGCACTTTTGACAATTGCATTAATTAAGGACGGCATCCCGCTGCGGACGCCGTCCTATTTAATATGCAGTGTTTTGTTATTGTAAATATCTGCTCAATCCCGTTTTAAGAATACCTCCAGTTTATCAAACATAGCTGTAGGATCAAATATTCTGTCCAGCAGTCTGCCCATTGTGCCGATAATAGGCGAATTGATCGCCGTTGTGACCAGTGTGCCAAGTCCGAGACTGTGGAAGCAGGAGTGACCGATGGCTGACCAGTTATAGGTGCCAATATCACCGAAGAGGATGAGTGCAAGTGTCACTGATATCAGCAGCAGGCTTATGTCAAAAGTCCACTTGGTTTTGTTGATATTCAGCTTAAAGCGATCTGCAAGTTCGGCCACAAACAGCTCATATACCTGCAGCGGCATATATGTGCGGAAGAAACAGGCAACGCCGAAAGCTGTTATAATATCCCCCACGATCAGCATGACCCAGCGAAGGAGTACGCTCTCAAAATATACATCCTTCAGTATCCACATAAACAGGTCAAGAACATATCCGTAGATGACTGCCACGGCGAAGGCGAGAAGATAACGCAAGTTGAAGCGGCCGACAACAAGACACAGGACTATAAGCATCAATCCCTGAATTATATACTCGGTGACACCTACGCTCAGGGATGCTGCGAGCCGGGAAACCGCCTCGGACACAATAAATGCGGGTGCCGCGATCATGGAGACGCCCAGATCGGCCTTACCGCAGATCGCAACGCCCAGGGCAACGAATACTATACCAAAGAGCCACAGCAGCTCAGATGTCTTTTTAATCTTTCTCATATATGGATCCTCTCATTACATAAAAATATCTTTTACTGTTTGATACAGAAACAGTAAAAGATACCTTGTGCGTCCAATTACCGGACGCTTAGCAATTATATAAGGATTTTACAAAAATTGCAAGCCGTGCGGACAGGCAGCTGCTGCATATGTTAATGCCGTAAAGCCGCTGTCTCCCTTAAACAGCAAGAACGCCGTCAGGTTTTACATATCTTGTTGACGCGCTCTGTCATGGACAAAAGCAGCAGAACAAAAATCGCCATGAAATAGGGGTACAAAGCAATATGAATATGCTGCGCGATAAGGCCGAACAGTGGCGGCATAAACGTGCTTCCGCAATATGCACTGGCCATCTGTATCCCGACGATGGCATGAGAATTTTCTCTTCCAAAATGCGCGGGGGTGGAGTGAATAATTGATGGGTAGACGGGGGCGGCGCCTACACCCAGGATCACAAGTCCGGCAAGCGCGGTCGCGACAGCAGAAATCGGCAGCGCGATCATTATAATTCCGCAGCACATTACTGCCGCACCGATCCTAATCATATTTTTGTCACCAATACGGTCAGCTATGAAGCCGCAGACAAATCGTCCGGCAGTAATGCCAAGGTAGAACATGGATGCAAAAGTGGCGGCAGTCTCGGCATCCACCCCTCTGTACTCCACCAGATAGCTGCTTGCCCACAGCCCTGCGGTTGATTCAAGAGCGCAATATCCCAGGAAAGCAAACAGTATCGGCTTAACTCCCCGGATTTTAAGCGCTTCGCCCAGACCTATTGGCGCTTCGCAGTCTTTGTCTTCGCTATTCTGAGTGCTGCCTTTTTTCCACAACGGCAGTGTGATGAACAAGATAAGCGAAAGCGCTATCTGTATGCCGGAGACTATACCGTAGCCTGTTCTCCAACCGTGCTGTGCGCTGATCGCCCAGCCCATGATGTAGGGGCCTGTTGTCGCGCCGATGCCCCAAAAACAGTGCAGCCAACTCATATGTCGGGAAGCATAATGTACCGCCACATAGTTATTCAGTGCGGCATCGACAGCTCCGGCTCCGATACCGTAGGGAACAGCGAGGACACATAAAATCCAAAAGGACCTGCTCAGCGAGAAGCCCAATAATGCAATTGCGGTGAAGCTGACACTGATGGCAGTAACAAGTCCTGCGCCCAGTTTCCTTGTCAGTTTATCCGACAGAAGACTTGAAACAATTGTGCCGGCAGATATTATCATGGTTATAATACCTGCGTATGATAAAGGAACAGACAATTCTCCGTTCATAATCGGCCACGCGGCACCAAGTAATGAATCAGGTAAACCCAAACTGATAAATGACGCATAAATTATGGCGAGTAATACTGAAAACACGATCTGCTCCTCCTGCTTCTGTGTTGAAATAAAAGACGAATTTTGACCGCGACAATTATACTGCACCAAAAGAAATAATACAATGAGGCACATACCGCTTTAATATGCGGTTGGGCAAAGCGGAAATTATTGCACCGCTTGACCTGAGGATGCGATTAATTCTATAATCTAAGCATACAGAATTAATATTAAGGAGGCTAATTATGTCAAAACTGTATGTAGGCGCCGCGCGGAGAAACATTGACCCCACACCCGATATGTTTCCGATGCCGACCCGTTTTACCGTTGCGGATGCCATCTATGATTCCTGCTATGTCCGCGCAATTGCTCTCAAAAGCGGAGATAAGACCTTTCTTATGATGATTGCCGAGCTGAGTGATTATCCAACGGCGGATAATTTTATAGCCAGGATAGCGGAAGCTGCCGGTATTCCCGAAGAGAACGTGCTCTTTACATTTACCCATAACCATACCTCACCCTGCGATGAGGCAAACAGCTTCCGTGCAGGCTCTGAGCCGCCTGAGCTGCAACCGCACCGTGAGATGTATAAAGAGATTGAGCTTAAATACTTTATTGAAGCCGCCAAAGAGGCAGTTGCCACCATGCGGCCCGCGTCTGTTGGTTTTGGCACGGTTAACAGCTATGTCAATGTCAACCGTGACTTTGAAAACAATGCCGGATATTGGATAGAGTGCCCGAATTATGAGGGTTACAGTGACAAGACCCTGGCGGTTGTTAAGTTCGTGGATGAAGAAGGCAAACTTATCGCGGCGATTTTGAATCACGGCACACATTCCACGTCGGCCTTTTTGCAGAAGGACAGTGACCACCTGGTAAAAACATCAGGCAACTTCTCCGGCGTTGCGGCAAAATTTGCCGAGAGATGCTTTGAGGGCAGTGTAATTGCCTGGACTGCCGGTGCTGCGGGCAATCAGAATCCGCTTATAAGTCACGGCCTGCAGTATGAATATCCTGACGGATATACCAGCGGCGTATCCTATCCCGATGGCGTGGGATTCATGATAATGGAATATCTCGGCCGTCGCCATGGAGCGGATGCGGTAAAGTGCATTGAGGGTATTGATACATACACGGACGATGTAGAGCTGTCACACTCCAGCACTGTTCTTTTGCTTCCCGCTCAAAAGCGCAGAAAGCTCCCGTCGGGACAACGCATGAACAACAGAATGGGCGGAAAAGGTTTGAGGGATGAGAACGAAGTGCCCTACGGCATGCTCCCGCCCATACCCGATCTGAGCGCAACGGTAGAGCCGGATCCGGATAACCCGGTTAAGATGCATGTGCATCTTCTGACGATAGGTGATATTGCTCTTGTTTTGACCAACGGCGAAATGTATGCCGAACTGGGTAGAGGGATAAAAGAGCTGTCGCCTTTTGAAAAGACGGTCGTCGTAACATATTCCACCACTACATGTACAGGCTACATTCTCGACAAATCCTCCAAGCATCACAAAGTTTTCCAGTGCACAAGCCCCGCGATCCCCGGCATGGCAGATGAAATCATCTACGAGGGCACAGCGGCCCTTTTGAAAGCGGCAAAAGGCTGAGTAAAGCCCAACAACACATCAAACCCGCATTTGTCTGAGACAAATGCGGGTGCTTTTATGAAACTATGATTCATGGCTGCACAGTGGCAGGGAAGGGCACTGTTTATACTGTGCAGTACCATATTTCCCGGCAACATACATCTTCTTCTGTGATTACTGCGAAAATCCGCTTCAATAATGCTGGAAAATGGCGTGGCTGCGTATAATACACACAGCAAGCCGTTTTTTTTAATATGCTTCTTGCCAATTCTGACAGGCTGTTATATAATAATATACTGTATATTGCTGCTCTTAGGAAAGGAGTGATGACCCTTGGAGTATATTAGAGAAGCATTGCCGGTCTTTCGTAATTATCTGTCCACCATTGATCTGGGGGACGTGCTTGATATTTTAATAATCGCTTTTCTTATCTACCGCGTTCTTACCCTCGTCAGAAAAACCAACGCCATGAACGTTGTTAAGGGTATCCTTATCCTGCTTGCGGTGATGTGGATCGCTGAGCTCGTTGGCCTTAGTGTCATCACATACCTCATCGGCAAAACCTTTGAGATGGGCCTTATCGCGGTGATTATCCTCTTCCAGCCTGAGCTTCGCAGCCTTCTGGAGAGTTTTGGCAACGGCCGTATAAGGAACCTCCTGCGTGAGCCGCAGTTTAATGAAAAGGATATTGAGCGTACCATTACACAGACTGTTGTCGCCTGCAAGGATATGGCGCGTGATAAGGTCGGCGCCCTAATAGTGTTTGAGCGGGATATAACGCTGGATAACTATATCGCTTCCGGCACACTTATACAGGCCGATGTTTCTGCCCAGCTTCTGCGCAACCTTTTCTATCCCAAGGCCCCTCTTCATGACGGCGCGGTTATAGTCCGCGGCTCCGTTATTGAGAGCGCTGCCTGTGTTCTGCCCCTCTCCGCCAACAATAATCTCAGCCGCGATTTGGGCACCAGACACCGCGCCGGTGTCGGTATCAGCGAGGTTTCGGATGCCGTCATCGTCATTGTGTCGGAAGAGACCGGTGCTATTTCCCTTGCAACAGCGGGCGTACTCAAGCGCAATCTTTCCGCGGATATGTTTGAATCTCTTCTGCGTAAAGAGCTGATGCCCAACGAAGGGAAAAACGGTAATTCCGGGAAAAAATTCCGCTTCGAAATTGGGGGTAAAAAATGAAACAAAAGCTGTCCTCAATTTTTAACACCCGCATTTTCTATATCCTTTTCTCTCTTGTCGCGTCCATTGCTCTGTGGGCCTACGTGGGCTACGGTGAGAACAGTGACGAACAGGTGAGGGTCAATAATGTATCCATCGATTTTGTCAACGCAGAAGAGCTTGCGGAGCATGATCTTGTCCTTACCGGACGGGATCAGGATACGGTTAACCTGCTTATAACCGGTAAGCGCAATTCTATTATGAACCTCAATAACGGCAATGTTTCCGTGGTCGTTGACCTTGCCGATATTGTTGAGCATACTGCTGTTACAGGTTCATATCAGCTGCGCTGTCAAATTGTTTACCCCAACGGATTTGACGAAGATGACGTAGTCTCGGTGACGTCTACTGCCGACTATGTAACAGTTACGGTTGAGAAGCTGGTCTCGGCACAGTTTTATATCAATGCTATCTATGATGGCGGACCTGCAGAGGGCTATTCCGCCCAGCCGGTGGAGCTGTCTGATAATTATGTTACTGTCTCCGGTCCCGACTCTGTCGTCTCCAAAATTGCGAAGGTCGAGGCGCGCTTCTCTGCCTATGACTTCACTGCTGAGGTTAAGCAGGATGTTCTTCTGACCTTGCTGGATGCCGACGGCAATACCATTCCTACGGATGAGCTTACCCTCGACATATCCAATGTCACAGCCACCATACCGGTTATCATGGTTAAGGAGGTTGCTCTTGAGCTTTCCTTTACCGCATGTAATTCGGCAAATTCCGGCAACATCACCTATACCATTGACCCGCCGACAATCACCCTTGCCGGTGACGCGGAGATCCTGCGGGATATCAATGTGATTTCTCTGGGTACCATCGATCCCACTACCTTTAACATCACATACAGCGATACGGTCAGCATCAGGATACCCAACGGCGTGACCAATCTCTCAGGTACCAATACTGCTTCTATCACTGTAAGCATAAGCGGCGTGGATATTACCCGCCTGTCTGTGGTTAATATTACCTATAAGAATGAAACGACCGGTATTTATTACCGCATCATCACTCAGAGCCTTGACGTTACCCTTCGCGGCGGCACTGCCTCTCTTGCTTCTGTTGAGGCGAACAATGTGCGCATTGTTGCCGACCTTGCGGAGCTTGGCAACGCGACCGGCGTCTTCTCCGTGCCTGCGAGGGTGTATGTTGACGGCTACCCGGATATAGACGCAACAGGCACATACAGAATAACGGTTGAGGCCTCTACAGAGCCGTTCCCTGTTGATGTGCCGCAGGATGTTGTGACTGATGAAGCGTCTGAATGATGGAGGATATTTATGATTAAAAGTATGACCGGCTACGGCGGCGCAAAAGGTGTGTCCGGGAAAACCGCTATCACCGTTGAGCTGCGTTCGGTGAATAACCGCTACCTTGATTGCTCCGTACGCATCCCCCGTGTTTACACTGCGGCGGAGGACTCCATCAAGTCCGCCGTGTCCAAAACTGTGTCCCGCGGCAAGGTGGATGTATATATCACATTGGATACATCCGCTGCGGACGATACCGTTATTACTCTTAATGAGCCTTTGGCCGCCGCCTATGTGAGCATATTTGACCGCATGGCACAGCTTTATGAGATTCCCAACGACATGACCACCACAACCCTCTCCCGTTTTCCCGACATTCTCAAGGCGGAGAAGGTTGAGGCTGACCGGGATGTGCTGTTCGCGGATATTAACGCTGTACTTGCTGAGGCACTTTCCGGATACGATGCAATGCGTACCACTGAGGGCGCAAGGCTGAGGGAGGACATCCTCTCCCGCCTTGATAGTCTTGAGAGCCTTGTGTCAAAGGCTGAGCTTCGCTCGCCCGCTACTCTTGGCGAGTACAGAGAGCGCCTTGTTCAAAAAATGCAGGAGGTTCTCGCCTCCACCAATATTGAGGAGCAGCGCATCCTTACCGAGGCCGCGATCTTTGCGGACAAAATCGCCATTGACGAGGAAACCGTGCGTCTTCGCAGCCATATCGCCCAGGTGCGTGCCATGATGGATGCCAACGAAGCTGTTGGCAGAAAACTTGACTTCATCGTTCAGGAAATGAACCGCGAAGCCAACACCATCGGCTCCAAGGGCAATGACCTTGAAATGTCAAAGATCGTTGTGGACATGAAGGCGGTAATCGAAAAGATCCGCGAGCAGGTCCAGAACATTGAGTGAGGTCGCCATGAAACTGATAAACATCGGCTATGGCAACATGGTTTCCCTGTCGCGGATAATTGCCGTTGTCGGGCCTGACTCTGCACCCATTAAGAGGATCATTACCGAGGGTAAGGACAGGGGAGTGGTCATTGACGCCACCTACGGCCGTCGAACCCGCGCCGTAATACTAATGGACAGTGGACAGGTAATCCTGTCTGCCATTCAGCCGGAGACCATTGCCGCCAGAGCTGCCGGTAAATCCGTCAAGGATAATGAAGGTATATCCGCGTCTGAGGACGCGCAGGAGGTGGATGATGATGACTGAAACAGGCGGCGCGCTGATAATCATCTCCGGCCCATCGGCCGTGGGCAAAAGTACCGTGCTTGAAAAGGTTATGAAAAGACTGCCCAAGTACTGGTTTTCCATATCGGCGACCACCCGCAATCCACGCCCCGGTGAGTCTGACGGCGTTGAATACTACTTTGTATCCCGCGACCGCTTTGAGCAGATGATCGCCCAGGACGAACTTCTGGAGTATATGGAGTATGCAGGCAATTACTACGGTACGCCCAGGACCCCAATTGAGGATCATGTCCGTGACGGGTACATCGTGATTCTGGATGTCGATGTGCGCGGAAAGCTGAACATCAGAGAGCGCTACGACGAGGGCGTATCCGTGTTCATTGCGCCGCCCAGCCTTGAGGAACTGGAAAGCCGCCTGCGTGGCCGCGGCACCGAGACAGAGGCGGTCATTCAGAAGCGCCTTGCCGCAGCCAGCCATGAGCTGAGCTACAAGGACACCTACGACTTTGTTGTTGTAAACAACGATGCTGACAAAGCGGCAGATGAACTGCTGCAGATCATAATACGGGTTGCTACACCCAACTAAGAATGTGAGGATTTAAAATGTTACTTTATCCATCTATGCCCGACCTGCTCAAGAAAATTCACAACCGCTATATGCTGGTTAATGTCGCCGCCCACAGGGCGCGTCAGATCGCCGAGAAGGCAGAGAACAATCAGGAGCATACCGACGAGAAGGCTGTTTCTGCAGCCGTTAAAGAGATTGCTGACGGCACTCTCATCGTCAATATTGTTGAGGAGTAATAGATACCCATCCCAGATGGGCTGCTGCGGCGCGGTCGGCGCACCCGTATTTGAGCTTGCAGGGCGCTGTTTCTTGCGCCCTGATGTGCTTGTATTCGGCGCTTGAGTGCGGTGGCAGCTTTTTTGTTTTGTTTGTGAGGTTAGCATGAATACCGGACAGATCGCCCGCGTTGCCGTGTCGGTGGCCACTTATATGATCGACCGCCCATACGACTACCGTGTTCCAATTGAACTTAAAGACAGCGTTGTACCGGGAATGCGCGTTGTTGTGCCTTTCGGTCGCGGCAATGCCAAGGAAGAGGGCATCGTGTTGTCCGTCACTGATAAAAGTGAGCGCAGTCAGCTCAAGTGCATCCATTCTCTCCTTGATGATGAGCCTGTTCTCACACAGGAGCAAATTTCCCTTGCCCTGTGGCTGCATGAGCGATTCTTCTGCACCGTGTATGAAGCTGTCCGTGCCATGCTGCCCAGCGGCATCTGGTTCAAGGACGGAAAGCGCAGGGTCGGCGACAAGACCGAGAACTATCTTACCCTTGCTGTTTCTTCTGAAGACGCCGCGCAGTTTGCCGCAAAATCCGTCCGCTCTGCCATGCAGCGCTCGGTGGTGAAGCTGCTGGCGGATTTCGGCACTGTGTCGGAGCGGGAGGCGTGTGAGCTTACCGGCGCATCTGCCGCCGTGATCCGAAACCTTGTTAAAGCGGGCATCATATCCCGTGAGCCGCGGGAGGCCTTTCGCCGCCCTGACTACGGCTATGTCGAGCCGGCTGGAGTCTTTGTTCTGAATGAAGAGCAGCAGTCGGCATTTAACGGCCTTGCCGCACAGCTTGATACAAAAAAGGCGCAGGCGGCGCTGCTTTACGGCGTCACCGGCAGCGGAAAGACCGCGGTTTATATTAAGCTCATTGCCCGCGCCATTTCCCAGGGCAGGCGGGCCATTGTGCTCCTGCCGGAGATCAGCCTTACGCCGCAGCTTGTGCGCATTTTTATGTCCCACTTCGGGGACGGTGTTGCCGTTCTCCACAGCTCACTGAGTATTGGAGAGCGCTATGACGAGTGGAAGCGCATACGAAGCGGCCTTGTAAATGTGGTCGTAGGTACCCGCTCCGCTATTTTCGCACCTGTCAGCGACCTGGGCCTTATCATAATTGATGAGGAGCAGGAAGGGACCTACAAATCTGAAAACAATCCCCGCTACCATGCCCGTGATGTGGCAAAGTACCGCTGTGCCAAGTCTGAGGCACTGCTCCTTCTTGGAAGTGCAACCCCATCTGTTGAGAGTATGTACTGGGCAAAGCAGGGGACCTATAGTCTGTATAAACTTGCAAGCCGCTTTAATGAGCAGGCTCTGCCCCATGTAATGATTGCTGATATGCGCAAAGAAGTGCGCTCCGGCAATGTGGGAACTATCGGTTCCGTTTTGTACGGTGAGATTGAAAGCAATATCAAAAACGGAGAGCAGACAATTTTGTTCCTTAACCGCCGCGGCACCCAGGGGCTTGTTGTCTGCGCAGCTTGCGGCAGTACGCTAAGCTGTCCCAACTGCAGCGTCTCCCTGACCTATCATGCCGCAAACAGCCGCCTTGTCTGCCACTATTGCGGCCACTCGGTTACCAGACCGAAGGCCTGTCCTGAGTGCGGCGGAGAACTGATATATTCCAATCCCGGTACTGAGCAAGTTGAACGGGAGCTTAAAGAGCTTTTCCCCGATACTTCTGTCATAAGAATGGATGCTGACACCGTTAGCGCCGCCCATTCCCATGAAAAGATACTTGACCGTTTCCGCAACGAGAAAATCCCGATACTTGTGGGAACGCAGATGGTCACAAAAGGCCTTGATTTTCCTAATGTGACGCTCGTAGGCGTTCTTTCCGCGGATCAGTCAATGTACGCCAACGATTACCGGGCGCAGGAGCGGGCGTTCAGCCTTATAACCCAGGTCGTTGGGCGCTCGGGACGGGGCGAAATACCCGGCAGGGCGGTCATACAGACTTTCTCGCCCAACAGTGAGCTGATAAGGCTTGCCGCCGTTCAGGATTATGATGGCTTTTATGAACGGGAGATAGCATTGCGAACCGCAGGTGAGCGCCCGCCGCTTAAGGATATTTTCCGCCTTACTGTTTCCGGCCCTGATGAGACCGATGTACTATGGGCGTGCAAGCGCATTAAAGACAGCCTTGTTATCCTGCTGGAAGGTCGTCCAGATGCCGTTATTCTCGGCCCGGCGCCTGCATCCCTTATGAAATACATGAACAGATACAGATACTGCGTCACCGTCTGCTGCCGGTCGGATAAAGCCATGCGTAATACCGTCATGGCGGTTCTTCGGGACTTTTCCGCAGACAAGCAGAACCGCAGTATGGCACTATACGCAGATTACAATCCACTTGACTAAAGGAGAATTGAAATGGCACTTAGAACGATAATCGAAAAAGGGGACAAAACCCTTTCAAAGAAATGCCGCCCCGTAACCGAGATAAATAAGCGCATCATCACCTTGCTTGATGACATGATCGACACTCTGCTGGACTCCGGCGGTGTTGGCCTTGCCGCGCCCCAGGTGGGCATTCTTCGCAGGATCGTTCTGGTGATGGATACCAATAAGACTGAGCTTTCACCTGAAGAGCAGATTATTGAGCTTATTAACCCCGAGATTATCGAGACCGAGGGTGAGCAGGACGGACCCGAGGGCTGCCTGAGTGTTCCCGGTGTGTTCGGCATGGTCAGCCGTCCCATGCGCGTCAAGGTCCGCGCTATGGACCGCAATGGCGAGATGTTTGAAGTGTGGGGTGAGGGGCTCACCGCCCGCGCTTTCTGCCATGAGATCGACCATCTTGAGGGCGTCCTGTTCCTTGAGCGCAGCACCCATATTCTTACCGATGAAGAGCTCGACGCAATGGGCGCCGAGGATTGAGGTGTGTAGATGAAAGTGCTGTTTATGGGCACACCGGATTTTGCCGAGAAGTGCCTTGCAAAGCTCTATGCAGAGGGCTTTGATGTGTGCGGCGTGTTTTCCCAGCCCGATAAACCCCGCGGCCGTGGTATGAAGCTGACACCCAGCCCTGTAAAGGCACTGGCGGTACAGCACGGCACGCCGGTGTTTACACCCCGAAAGCTAAGGGACGGCACCGCTCTTGCCACAATCAAAGAGCTGGCGCCCGATGTAATTGCTGTAGTTGCCTACGGCAGGATCCTGCCCGACGATATACTTGACTACCCGCGCCTTGGCTGCATCAATATGCACGGCTCGCTTCTGCCCAAGTATCGAGGCGCTGCGCCCGTACAGTGGTCTGTCATAAATGGCGAAAAGACCACCGGCGTTACAGCTATGTACATGGCATCCGAGCTTGACGCCGGCGATATGATAAGCGCGGTTGAGACTGAAATTGGTGAGAGTGAGACCTTTGGCGAGCTGTATTCCCGCATGGGCGACATGGCTGCCGAGCTTCTGTGCGATACCTTGCGAGACATTGAAACCGGAAAAACGTCCCGTACACCGCAGGATCATGCTGCCGCCACCTTCGCGCCGCCGATCACAAAGGACATGACCCGCATAGATTGGGGCAAAAGCAGCACTGAGATTGCAAATCTTATCCGCGGGCTTAACCCCGCACCTGCCGCGGTTTGTGAGCTTTGCGGTACGAACTTCAAACTCTTTAAGGCCACGGTGATGGAGAAGAGTTCCGATCTTGCACCGGGTGAGCTTGTTGGCACCAATAAAAAGGGGATAATCGTCTCCTGCGGCAGCGGTACGCTGCTGATTGAAGAGCTGCAGGCACCGGGCGGTAAGCGTATGCGCGCTGCCGACTACCTCAGGGGGCATCCGCTGTGCCGATAAGTTCAAGACAGCTTGCACTGAGGGAGCTTTCCCATCTGCGCAAATCCGGTGATGAGTCATATCCCCGATGTCTTAGTTCAATTCGTGCCGAGGCGGCTTGTGATGAGCGTGACAGGGCGCTGGCAGAGCGGATATTTACCGGAGTGTTTCAGAACAGGGAATACATTGATTTTGCTCTTTCTCAGGTATCAAACGGGAAATTCTCATCAAGCCATCCTGTTATGAAGGATATTCTGCGCCTTTCTGCCTACCAGATCATGTACCTGGACCGCATACCACACCGTGCCGCGGTCAGCGAGGGTGTAAACCTTGCCCGCAGGAAGCTGAATCCCGGTGCCGCCGGCTTTGCAAACGCCGTTCTGCGCCGTCTGGCGGGCTCTGCACCCGACTTCCCGGAGCCGCCAGGGGAGGGGACTTCCCATTACCTGTCCGTAAAATACAGCCATCCCAAGTGGCTGGCTGATATGCTCATAGAGCGCATCGGGTACGAGAAAACGGCCGACTTTTTTCGCCGCGATAATCAGCCGCCCGATATTACAATACAGATAAATACCCTTAAATGCAGCGAAGATGAGTTTATTTTGGCACTAATCGGCACTGAATACCGCCGTTATGACGGCCTTGGCGGCTGCGTTGCTGTCAGCCGTCTGAACGATGAGCTTGCGCAAATGCTCAAAGAGGGCAGATGCTTCGTCCAGGACATATCCGCCAGAATGGCTGTCGTTGCGGCTGAGCCGAAGTCGGGTGACACGGTACTTGATACCTGTGCAGCCCCGGGTGGAAAGAGCTTTTCTGCCGCCGTTGCAATGCGCGGCGAGGGACGTATTATCTCTGCCGATGTATCCCAAAAGCGTCTTGAGCTTCTTAAGGAAGGGGCGGAGCGCCTTGAGATTGACATTATTGAGTGCTGCTGCGGCGACTCATCCGATTCTGCTGCATTTTCGGATGTCTGTGCTGACGTGGTGATAGTTGATGCGCCTTGCTCCGGCTTTGGAACCATACGCAAAAAGCCTGAGATCCGTTCAAAGCAGTGGTCCGAACTGAGCCATCTTTACCCGATTCAGCGCGCCATACTATCAAACGCGGCTAAAAGCGTTAAAAAGGGCGGCACACTGATATATTCGACCTGCACCGTTTTCCACCAGGAGAACGAGGAAGTGGTTGATGATTTTCTCAGCAGTAATCCCGAGTTTGTTTTTGAAGATTTTTCACTCCCCGCACCCTTCGGTGCGTCAAAGCAGGGGAGACTTACCATCTGGCCTTGGATGGCCGACAGTGACGGCTTTTTTGTCGCCAAAATGAGGAGAATCTGATGCAAGAGCTTATCGATATCAAATCGCTGCTGCCCGGTGAACTTGAGGCGCAGTTTAAACTATTGGGCTTTCCGGCCTACCGCGCAAAGCAGGTGTTTTCCTGGCTTTCAAAAGGCGTTGGCAGCTTTGATGAGATGAGCAATATTCCTGCCGCAATGCGCACATCGCTGGCTGAGAGGTATTATATCCACACCCCACAGGTGCTCAGTAAGCAGGTTTCCGCGCAGGACGGAACGATCAAATACCTGTGGCAGCTGCGCGACGGCAACAGCGTTGAGAGCGTTGTCATGCGCTACAGATACGGCAACACTGTCTGCATTTCCTCACAGGTAGGCTGTGTAATGGGCTGTGCCTTCTGCGCGTCCACAATTGGCGGACTTGTCAGGAATCTGACCCCGTCCGAGATTCTGGATCAGGTGATGTTCTCCCAACTTGATTCCGGCGTTAAGATCAATAACATTGTGCTCATGGGTATTGGCGAACCGTTGGCGAATATGGAAAATGTTATGCGTTTTCTGGAACTTGTTAACCTGCCTGAGGGTCTAAATATAGGCATGCGCCATATAACACTTTCCACCTGCGGTCTGGCAGAGAAAGTTGACAAACTTGCTGAGCATAATATACAATTAACTTTAACGGTTTCGCTCCACGCCCCCGATGACGAGACGCGGAACAAAATCATGCCCGTCAACAAAGCCTACGGCGTTGACACAGTGATGAAGGCGTGCAAGGACTACTTTGCCGCTACAGGCCGCCGTGTATCATTTGAGTACGCGATGATCGACGGCGTCAATGATACCCCCTATCATGCTGAGCTTCTGGCGAAGATAATCGGCAAAGCAGGCTTCCATGTTAACCTCATCCCATTGAATGATGTTCGGGAAAGTAAACTGAAACCCAGTAAACCTGAGAATATGAAACGTTTCAGGGAAATACTGGATAAATACGGCATAAATCATACTGTGCGCCGCAAACTGGGCGGGGATATTGATGCCTCCTGCGGTCAGCTCAGACGCAAAACACTATCGTTGGAGTGAGTATGAAGCATTTTGGTTTAACTAATATCGGCAAGGTACGCAGCCAGAATCAGGACTATTTCCTTTGCATCCAATCCCCGAACGAGGGATGGAGCCTTGTTGTTGTGTGCGACGGCATGGGCGGCGCCAAGTCCGGCAATATTGCCAGTGAACTGTGCTGCCGCGTGTTTATTGAGGTATTTACCGGTGGCTATGCGTCCACACTGGATACCCAGAACATTGCTGCGCTGATGCTCAGGGCGCTTGAGGCGGCCAACACCGCTGTTTACAACATGAGTGTTTCGGACTATGAATGCCGCGGAATGGGTACAACTATTGTTGCGGCATATGTTAAGGGCGATCTTTGCCTTGTGCTCAATGTTGGCGACAGCAGGGCATATCTGCTTTCCGAAAGCTCCGTACATATGGTCACCCACGATCATTCCTATGTCCAGCGCCTTGTTGACGCGGGTGAACTTACCCAGGAAGAGGCAAAGCATCATAATAAGCGCAACGTCATTACCCGCGCCGTGGGCACCTCGCCCACTGTCCGTGGTGATGTGTACAATCCCGCGCTTTTGGACGGATTCCGGCTTCTTATCTGCACCGATGGTATCACCAATACTGTGTCTGATGATGAGCTTCTGTCCACAACCAGGGGTAAGAATCCCGAGGATGCCTGCAGGGCGCTTATAGAGCTTTATCTTTCACGCGGTGCAAGTGACAACGGCACCGTAGTCATTTACGAGAAGTAAGCTGCTTTTATCTATTACAGGAGGAACGGCTTTGAGCGATAATTATATAGGCCAGTTACTGGATAACAGATATGAGATCCTTGAGAAGATCGGCAGCGGTGGTATGGCTGACGTCTATAAAGCGCGCTGTCACCGCCTCAACCGCAATGTTGCTGTCAAGATTCTCAAGCCGGAGCTTGCAGATAATGAGAATTTCCGCAAGCGATTTACCAATGAATCCAAGGCAGTTGCCATGCTCTCTCACCCCAATATAGTGGCCGTCTACGATGTCAGCACCGATCAGGAGCTTGAGTATATCGTGATGGAGCTTATAAACGGCATCACCCTTAAGCAGTATATAGATCAAAAGGGCCTTCTGAGCTGGAAGGAGACGGTGCATTTTGCCGTGCAGATATCCAAGGCGCTCAGCCACGCCCATTCAAGGGGCATCATCCACAGGGATATTAAGCCCCAGAACATCATGGTTCTGCGCGATGGCAGTGTAAAGGTGGCCGATTTTGGTATTGCACAGCTTCGCAACAGCGAAAACACCCTTACGGAGGAGACTATCGGTTCTGTCCACTATATTTCACCAGAGCAGGCGAAGGGAAGCCATGTGGACAACCGCAGTGACGTGTACTCCCTTGGCGTAGTAATGTATGAAATGCTTACAGGCCGCCTTCCCTTTGAGGGGGATACCGCGGTTGCCATCGCAATTCAGCACATAAGCGCCATTCCCAAGATGCCCCGTGAGATAAATCCCGACATCCCCGAGGGGCTTGAGGCTATCACCATGCACGCCATGGATGCCAATCTGAGAAAGCGTTACGACTCGGCAGACAAGCTGATGAAGGACCTTGAGGATTTCAGAAAGGATCCCACAAGAAAGTTCAACTTCGACAAGCCTGCCGGAATTAAGAGAGGCAGAAAGGGCGAGCAGGACGATCTCATTCAGGTCGAGGAGAAGCAGAAGAAAAAGAAGCGCTTCATAATTACCACCTGGGGAAAGAAGTCTCTTACCCGTGATGAGTACCGCGCCAATCGCAGAAAGGCATCCAATACCGGTATGCTGATCGGCGTGTTCTGCACCATCGTACTGCTTTGTGCGCTTTTGGTGTTCATGTGGGACTTTTTCCTGCGCGACATTCTCAGCCCGCAGGAGGAGCGCGTTACTATCCCCGAGTTTATTGGCCAGAATATCGAGGCCGTTACCGCGGACGAGTATTACGAGAAGTATTTCAATTTTGAAGTGGAGTACAGCTATAGCAGTACCTTTTCCGCCGGTTATGTCATGGATCAGAGCATATCCAAAAACAGGCAGATGACGGTGCAGAGCCGCGGCATCGATGTGATTCTCGTAGTATCAATGGGTCCGGAAGATATTTATATGCCCGATCTTGTCAACATGGACTACCGCGAGGCAATGCACAGCCTAGAAGGCTATAAGCTGGATCTTGATATTCAGATGGAGGGCCACTATAACAAGGATGTGACCGCCGGTTATGTGACCGAACAGTTCCCTGCTGATGGAGAGCTCCTTGAGCGCGGACAGACCGTGTATGTGTATTACAGCCTTGGTCCTGAGACTGTCTATGTCACCGTTCCACAGCTTATCGGCCTTACCGAGAGTCAGGCTATCGCCATTCTCGACAGCTACCACATCTCGTATAAGTTCGAGTATCATGAAACAACTCAGGCGGACAAGGGTTATATCTACTATCAGAGCATATCCAGAGGCGGCTCGATAAAGGAATATGGCCGCATAACGCTGTATGTTTCTCTCGGCATTGAAGAGGAAGAGGAGGAGCCGCAGACTTAATGGCGCAGGGCACGATAATTAAAGCGCTTAGCGGGTTTTACTATGTTGCGTCAGAGGGTGCAGTCATTCGCTGTAAGCCGCGCGGTGTGTTCAGACATGAAAAAAAGCAGCCACTGGTCGGGGATAATGTGGTGTTCAGCCTTAACGGCGATGGGGACGGCACAATAAGCGAAGTTATCCAGCGCAGGAATTTCCTCATGCGCCCGCCTGTTGCAAATATAGATCAGCTTATTATAGTCATCTCCGCCGTGAACCCCATTTCCGACCCCTTCGTTGTCGACCGAATGGTCTCGTTAAGCGAGTTTTACGGCATTGAGCCTGTGATCTGCCACAATAAGGCTGACATGGCGGTCAATGAGGAAATGATCGGCATTTATAAAGATGCGGGGTATCTGACCTGCATAGTAAGCGCCGAAACAGGTGAGGGGATGGACAGACTGTCGGAAATTCTTTCCGGCAAGGTCTCGGCATTTGCCGGCAACAGCGGCGTTGGAAAATCCAGTATTATAAATTGCCTGTATCCCCAGCTTATGATAAAGACCGGCGAGGTCAGCGACAAACTGGGACGCGGAAGGCATACCACAAGACATGTTGAGCTTTATCCAATGGATAACGGCGGCATGCTGGCGGACACGCCCGGTTTCTCCTTCTTTGATCCCGATGTCCTGCTCTCCCCGGATAAGAATCAGCTTGCTGCCACCTTCAGAGAGTTTTTGAGGTATGAGGGTCAGTGCCGCTTCCATGACTGCAGCCACACCAAAGAGCAGGGCTGTGCCGTCAGGGCCGCCCTTAAGAGCGGGGAAGTTTCCCGTTCGCGCCATAACAGCTATTGCCGGCTCTATGACGAGGTAAAGAACATCAAAACCTGGGAGCGGGAGCAGATGCTCTCCGGAAAGAACTGAAACACAATAAGACAGGCGATGCCAAAGCGGCATCGCCTGTTGCTTATTTAAGTCTGTTTCAGCGCAGATTGTTGTAAACGCTCTCTCCGGGGGCTACCGAGTGCGTAAGCCACACATTGCCGCCGATAACGCAGTTGTCGCCAACTACAGTGTCGCCGCCAAGAACGGTCGCGCCGGCATATACAACCACATTGTTTCCTATGTCGGGATGGCGCTTTACGCCTTTGACGGGATTTCCGTCATCGTCCAGCTCAAAGCTCTTCGCGCCGAGAGTAACACCCTGGTACAGCTTGACATTATTGCCGATGGTGCAGGTCTCTCCGATAACAACGCCGGTTCCGTGGTCGATGAAGAAATATTCGCCTATCGTTGCACCTGGGTGGATGTCGATGCCCGTGTTCTTATGGGCGTACTCGGTCATTATGCGGGGGATAAGGGGTATGCGAAGCTCATACAGGCGGTGGGCAAGCCTGAAAATGCTGATCGCTTCAAAAGACGGGTAAGCCAGCATGATCTCGGCCTCGTTAATGGCGGCGGGGTCACCAAGATAAGCCGCAGTGACATCCGTCTCAAGCACGCGGGCAATTTCCGGCAGGCTGTCAATGAAACTGCATATCAGCGCATCCACATCTGTGCCCTCGTTGCATACAGAAGTGAATAGTTCACGCATAATCATGGAGGCCCTGACAAGATAATGCTCCGCATTGGCCCGCGAGAAGGTGCAGTTCTGATAATAGTTGTCGAATACGCCGGGGTATATGGCACTGCGCAGCAGATCAAGCAGTTTGTAGGTCTGCGCCTTGACAAGGGGGCTGTTGGGTATGCAGCAGATGCGCACATCCGTGGATTCGGCCAGCTTTGTAGCCGCGTTATAAATACTCTTTTCAATAATGCTGTTATCCATTAGGATCTCCTTATTACGGGAAATTTGCCGCTCAATCGGCGTACATGGGTGTCGACAGATAGCGTTCACCCGAGTCGGGCAGCAGAACAACAATGTTTCTGTCCGCGTATTCCGGCCTATTTGCCAGCTGCATCGCAGCCCACAGTGCCGCACCTGATGAAATGCCCAGCAGGATGCCTTCGCACTTTCCCACCTCACGGACGGCTTTGTAGGCGTCGTCTTCAGTGACGGTGATTATTTCATCATAAACCTCGGTGTCCAGCACCCCGGGGATAAACCCGGCGCCGATGCCCTGCAGACCGTGAGCGCCGCCTTTGCCAGTGGACAGATAGGGTGAGGATGCCGGCTCCACCGCGATGATCTTACATTCGGGACAGCGCTCTTTCAGATAGCGGCCGACCCCGGTGACGGTGCCGCCGGTACCTACGCCGGCAACAAAGCAGTCCACATTGCCATCAAGATCATCATAAATTTCGGGACCAGTGCCCATATAGTGGGCGAGGGGATTTGCAGGATTGTCAAACTGACCGGCAATGATGGCACCGGGGATGGACTCGGCTATTTCTTCGGCCTTTGCAATGGCGCCGCTCATTCCCAGTGCGCCGTCTGTCAGCACAAGCTCCGCTCCGTAGGCGGTCATAAGCAGTCTGCGCTCCATGCTCATTGTATCAGGCATGACGATTATTGCCCTGTAACCTCTTGCGGCGGCTACGCAGGCAAGACCGATACCTGTGTTGCCGGATGTGGGCTCAACAATAACGGAGCCGGGCTTTAATAAACCCTTTTCCTCGGCATCGTTTATAATTGACAGGGCGACCCTGTCCTTTGCTGAGCCGGCGGGATTGAAAAATTCCAGCTTTGCGTAAAGTCGCGCGCTAAGCGAATATTTCTTTTCGGTATTGCACAGTTCAAGTATCGGTGTCCTGCCGATAAGCTGGTCAATCGAGGTATAGATCTTTGCCATAAGAAGTCTCCCTTCACTTTAGCGATTTAATTATAGCAAGTCTGTGCGCTCAAATCAACACTAGGTGGCAATTAAACCGCATTAAATTGCTCCCTTTTGGCATCCGATTGACAGTGTATTCGGGCGATGATAAAATGTGTCCAATAAATCCGATTACAAAAGGTGGTGTGCGTAAATATGACAAATTACGGTGATCGTGTCCCTGCAACAGGTGAGCCGTCAAAAGATGCCGTGCGCAGCACAATTGTGGCCTATATTCGTTCCGTGCCTTTTATTATCGCACTCGCTGCCTTTACGCTGTCGGCCATTATGGCGGCTCTTGCCATGCCGCGTCTTTTCTCTCCGTCTGCCGGTGTGATGATTACAGATCAGCTATATCAATCGGGAATACTTGATTCTTCTGCCGTGCGTACATGGACGGTGATATATAAGGCTGTCACCGTTGTGTGCCTCCTGCTGTCCACTGCTGTCTCCGCCGGCCTGTGGCTAACCTTTGGCGGATGTCTGCGCGGAAAGCTATCCAAGGGTACCCGCTTGGGGATGGAAATAATATCCGTTTCCCAGCGCTGTGTGATATATGCCGTGTACGCCTTGTGCGCACTTGCCGCACCTTTGTTTATTTACCGCGCAGTGACATATGTGATCTCGTGCCTATCCGAGAATCTGGTGGCATACCTCATTATGGCTATGGTGCTCTTTGAGGGCATGATGGTCGTGATCTTCGCTTTGATGGTGAAGCTGATACTCCACCATGCGAGATCCATCTGGGACACTACGGCGGCTGTTTCATACACTGTAAGCGCCTTTCGCTACTCGGCCAATTCCATACCCGCAGGTGTTGCAACAACGCTGAGAGTCATGGGTATAATTTGCGGCTTTGTCGCCTGCCTGATGCTTCCCGCTCTGCCTGAGGCGATGGCTTTCGGCATGAGCGCTTTAGGGCATTTTGCCGCCGCCTATACGATAAAGCGGTACAGACACGCCGCGGAGATGATGCGTTATGATCACGCGCGCAATGCCGAGGGTGACGCGGTTCGTGCCCACCTTGCCGCCGGCCGTGAAGACAGGTATTAATGCAACGGACTGAGAAGGAGTATGCAATGAATTATCGTAAGGATAAATATGGCAATGACATATCCATACTCGGTTTTGGCTGTATGCGCCTGCCGAATCACATGGGCGTGATCGATATGGCCGAGACCGAGCGGGAGTTGATGACGGCCTTCAACAGCGGCATCAACTATTACGACACTGCGTACATATATCCCGGCAGTGAGGCGGCAATAGGCGAAATTTTTGAGAAAAACGGCATCCGAGATAAGGTAAACATTGCCACGAAACTGCCCCACTATCTTATTAAGAGCAGGGAAGGGCTTGATAAGCTGTTCAATGAAGAGCTGCGCCGCCTTCGCACCGGATATGTGGATTATTATCTCATGCATATGCTCACCGATACCAAGACCTGGGAGCGCTTAAAGGCACTGGGTATTGAGGATTGGCTCCGCGAAAAGCGAGAAAACGGTGAAATCAAACAGGTCGGATTTTCGTACCACGGCAACTCCGATATGTTTTGTAAGCTCCTTGACGCCTATGATTGGGACTTCTGCCAAATCCAGTATAACTACATGGATGAACATTCCCAAGCCGGTCGGCGTGGACTTAGCTACGCCCACAAGAAAGGCATCCCCGTCATCATAATGGAACCGCTGCGCGGCGGCAAGCTGGTTAGCCACCTGCCTGATGAGGCGAAGAAGATATTCGCGGATTATCACATCAAACGCACACCTGCCCAGTGGGCTTTCCGTTGGCTGTGGGACCAGCCGGAGGTGACCTGCGTGCTTTCGGGCATGAACTCAGACGCCATGGTGCGTGAAAACATTGATACGGCATCCACAGCATCCGCAGGGGAATTGAGCGATGATGACAAGGCCATGTTGCAGCGAGTGGTCAATGCAATAAATGCGCGGATGAAGGTGCCCTGCACAGGCTGCGGCTACTGTTCTCCCTGCCCCAAAGGGGTGGACATCCCCGGGACTTTCGCGGCATATAACCGCCGCTATGCAGAGGGGAAGTTCTGGTCCTTCGTTGACTACATGGTCTGTACCGCCCTGCGAAAGGAATCTACAGCCGCGTCCAACTGTATCGGCTGCGGCAAGTGTGAACAGCACTGCCCGCAGAGAATCCAGATACGAAAAGAGCTGAAAAGTGCCGTTCACGAGCTGGAGGGGCCTGTGTACCGCCTTGTCAGTAAGCTGGCAAAGAAATTTGCATCATTCTGAAATGAATTGGCTTCTTTGTGTAACATTTTGTGCAAAATTTCCCCGTCGTTCGATTGACTTATTATACCGCCCGTGGTATAATCCTTACACCACTTAAATATTCGGAGGCTAATATGCAGCGTATTAAAACTCTTGAAACCAGAAATCTTTGTGAAAGCGCCAAGAACGGCGGCTGCGGCGAATGCCAGACTTCCTGCCAGTCTGCTTGCAAGACCAGCTGTGGCATTGCCAATCAGCAGTGCGAGAACACCAAGAAGTAATTTCCTGATCCAGTCTGCACATGAGTGCCGCCAAATGGCGGCACTTTTTTGTGACAGCAACCATCCGAATGGGGAGATAGAATATGATCCATTGCTATAAACTGGGCGGCATGAACATCGTGCTGGATATTTACTCCGGCTCAGTCCATGTTGTCGACGAAGTGGCCTATGACATAATTGAAATGTATGAAGGTGCCGACAGTGAGCAGATAGTTGACGCCATGCTGGCAAAGTACCCTGACCGCGACGATGTCACGCGGGAGGAGATACTTGCCTGCTGTGACGATATTGCTGCGCTCAAAGCCGAGGGCAAGCTCTTTACTCCCGACAGCTTTGAGCCTATAGCCGGCAGTCTTAAAGAAAAGACATCCGGCGTTGTCAAGGCACTGTGCCTTCATGTTGCCCACACCTGCAACCTCAACTGCGCCTACTGCTTTGCAAGCCAGGGTAAGTACTCCGGCGACAGGGCGGTTATGAGCCTTGAGGTTGGTAAGCGTGCCCTGGATTTCTTGATCGAGAACTCCACCGGCAGACGCAATCTTGAGGTTGACTTCTTCGGCGGTGAGCCGCTTATGAACTTTGATGTAGTTAAGCAGCTTGTTGCCTACGCCCGTGAGCGGGAGAAGGAGTGCGGCAAGAATTTCCGCTTCACCCTTACCACCAACGGCGTACTTATCGATGATGATGTGATCGATTTTGCTAACCGGGAGATGAGCAATGTAGTCCTCAGCCTTGACGGGCGTAAAGAGGTGCATGACCGCTACCGCGTTGACTACGCCGGCAACGGCAGCTGGGAGAAGATCGTTCCCAAATTCCAGAAGCTGGTTGAAGCCCGCGGTGGCAAAGAGTACTACATGCGCGGCACCTTCACTCATGCCAATCCGGACTTTTTGAAGGATATTCAGCAGATGCTGGATCTTGGCTTTACCGAGCTGAGTATGGAGCCTGTGGTCTGCGCGCCTGATGATCCCTCGGCACTGACGGAAGATGATCTGAAGATCGTCATGGATCAGTATGAAAAGTTGGCTGAACTGATGCTTGAGAGGCGCAAAGAGGGGAGACCCTTTACCTTCTATCATTATATGATCGACCTGACCGGCGGCCCCTGCATCTATAAGCGCGTTTCCGGCTGTGGCTCGGGCACCGAGTATATGGCTGTCACCCCCTGGGGTGACCTGTACCCCTGCCACCAGTTTGTGGGTGAGGAGCGCTTTAAGCTGGGCAACATCTGGGACGGTGTCACCAATACCGCCACCCAGGAGGAGTTTGTCGCCTGCAATGTCTACTCCCGCCCTGAGTGTGCCGACTGTTGGGCGAAGCTCTACTGCTCCGGCGGCTGCGCCGCCAATGCGTACCACGCCACCGGCGCAATTACCGGCGTTTATAAGCACGGCTGTGACCTGTTCCGCAAGCGCATGGAATGCGCCATCATGCTTGAGGCATCAAAGGCCTTTGAGGACTGAGTATGGATACGCCCATCTGTGACTTTGTAACTGAATATGCCAAGAGCGGCGTGCTCCGCCTGCATATGCCCGGGCACAAAGGTCACGGAGTGTTGGGCGTTGAGCATCTTGATATTACGGAAATATCGGGTGCGGATGTGCTGTACAGCGCCGATGGTATCATAGAGCGCAGCCAGCGCAATGCTGCCGCACTGTTTGGCTCGGGCAGGACCCTGTATTCTACTGAGGGTTCGTCCCTGTGTATCCGTGCGATGCTGTACCTTGCCGTGCTTTACGCCGGGCAAACCGGGGGAAGACCCATTGTTTTGGCCGGGCGTAACGCCCACAAGGCATTCATATCCGCCGCAGCGCTTCTGGATCTTGAGATTGAGTGGCTGTACCCGGGGGAGAGAAGCAGCATTCTGGGCTGCGAAATAAGTGCTGACGCGCTTGATGCGGCACTCTGCCGTATGCAGGAAAAACCTGCCGCTGTGTATATCACAAGCCCGGACTATCTGGGCAATGTTACCGACATTGCAGCGCTGTCCGCGGTGTGCCGCAGGTACGGAGTTCTGCTCCTTGTGGACAATGCCCACGGGGCATACCTGAATTTCCTGCCCGAATCAAAGCATCCCATGGCTCTTGGTGCCGACCTGTGCTGTGATTCGGCACACAAGACCCTGCCTGTACTCACAGGCGGCGCATACCTTCACATATCTGCCGATGCACCCTCTTTGATCGCCCGGCAAGCGGAGGGTGCTATGTCTCTTTTTGCATCTACGAGTCCATCGTATCTGATCCTGCAATCCCTTGACGCGGCAAATAAGTACCTGTCTGACGGGTATAGAGATCGGCTCGCCGCTTTCTGTGACAGTGTCGCAGGACTTAAATTCCGCCTTGTTCGGCATGGTTTTTCCCTTATCGGTGATGAGCCGCTTAAGCTGACGATTTGCACAAAGCAGTACGGCTATACCGGCTTTGATATTGCCCAATTCCTTCGCAGTAGGAAGATTGAGGCGGAGTTTTCCGACCCTGATTATGTCGTGATGATGCTGACCCCCCAGCTTTCGGAAGAGGGTCTGGATCGCCTTGGACGCGCTCTTGAGGAAATTGAGCGCAGAGAGGCGATCGAATCAAATGCGCCAGTCCCGGCCTGCGCCGAACGGGTCATGTCCATACGCAAGGCGCGTTTTTCGCCTTCAGTTGAGCTTGATGTGCGCCATGCGCTCAATCGCGTTCTCGCTTGTGAAAATGTCAGCTGTCCGCCGGCTGTTCCCATTGTCGTCTGCGGAGAGCGTATAGACAGTGCCTCAATTTCCTGCATGGAGTATTACGGCATCAAAACCTGCCGCGTTGTAGCTCAGTGAGATAATATACAAAATAACAGGCATCCGGAACATCCGGATGCCTGTTTTGTTATGTTTAGTTTCGGCCTATCAGTAGGCAACGCCCCAAACGACCATCTTGTGTGCCGGTTTGCCGCAGACGGGGCAGACATCGCCAAGATTCTCCTGCTTAAAGGGCATACAGCGGGAGGAGACGCCGACGATTTCCTTCATCTTCAGCTCGCAGTCAAGCTCACCGCACCACATGGTCTTGATGAAGCCGCCCTTGGTGGCAATGATCTCCTTCGCTTCTTCCATGGTATCGGCGCGGCGGGTGTTCTTGTCAAGATTCTCAGCGGCTCTTGCGAACATACCGGCCTGAATCTTCTCAAGAAGCTGGGGGATAGCGGTCGCCAGCTCGTCAATGGCAACAGTGATCTTCTCGCCATTATAGCGGCAGACAGCGACACACACACCGTTTTCCATGTCTCTGGGGCCGATCTCAAGACGCAGGGGAACACCGCGCATCTCATGCTCGGACAGCTTCCAGCCCATGCTGTTGTCGCTGAAGTCGCCCTTTGCGCGGATGCCGACGGACTTGAGGGTGCTGACCAGCTCCTCAGCCTTCTCGGTAACGCCGGGTTTATGGGCGGCAACGGGAATGACAATAACCTGAGTCGGGGCAATACGCGGGGGCAGGACAAGACCGCTGTTATCGCCGTGGGTCATAATAAGACCGCCGATAAGACGGGTGGAAAGACCCCAGCTGGTCTGGAAAGGATGCTGCAGGGAGTTGTCCTTGCCGGTGAAGGTCATGTCAAAGGCCTTGGCAAAGCCATCGCCAAAATAGTGAGAGGTGCCGCTCTGCAATGCCTTGCCATCGTGCATCATACACTCAACAGTGTAGGTGGCTTCAGCGCCGGCAAAACGCTCTTTATCGGTCTTGCGGCCGGGGATAACGGGCATAGCCAGCCAGTTCTCGCAGAAGTCGGCATAGACCTTCAGCATGGTCAGGGTGAAGTCCTGAGCCTCTTCGGCGGTGGCATGAATGGTGTGACCCTCCTGCCACAGGAACTCACGGCCGCGCAGGAAAGGACGGGTGGTCTTTTCCCAGCGGAGGACGGAGCACCACTGGTTATATTTCATGGGCAGGTCGCGCCAGGACTGAAGCACATGGCTCCAATGCTCACAGAACAGGGTCTCACTGGTGGGGCGGATGCAAAGCCGCTCCTGCAGGGGCTCGGAACCGCCGTGGGTGACCCACGCAACTTCAGGTGCGAAGCCTTCAACATGGTCCTTCTCCTTCTGCAGAAGGCTCTCGGGGATGAGCATGGGCATAGAGACGTTCTCAACGCCCTGATCCTTGAACATCCTGTCCAGAACTGCCTGAATATTCTCCCACAGGGCAAAGCCGTAGGGGCGCAGAATGAACATACCTTTTATGCTGGAATAATCGATAAGGCCGGCCTTCACTACAACATCAGTAAACCATTGCGCAAAATCCACATCCATATCGGTGATCTGTGTTACTTTCTTATCTTTTGCCATAATAGCATCTCCCTATAAAAACTCACAGACTATTTTAACACAGCCCGCATTTATGTCAAGCCAAAGAAAGGCGAAATTCCGCCCATTAAGGCAGCATCAGCTTGTGCAGTGCGGCGGAAACCCCGCTCTCGTCGTTACTGAGCGTAACCATGTCCGCGGCTTCAAGCACAGCCGGATGGGAATTTCCCATAGCAACACCGCATCCCGCGGCAGCAACCAGATCAACATCATTGAGGGCATCACCAAATGCTATGCTGTCGCTGATGTCAATGCCCAGATAGCTGCACAGAGCCTTTAGTGCTGAGCCTTTTGTGGCGTTTAGGGCATTGATCTCGATATTGTTAACAAGGGAAGTGGACACCGCAACACGGTCAAATCGTTCTTTTAACATATCCATGACCGGCAGTTTTTCCTCGGGTGTTTTGAAGAATACGGAGATCTTCTGCAAAGCGATGCCCTGCCTGCGTACAAAGTCCTTGAAGCCGTCAACCGGCGTTCTTGTGCGCCAATAGAATGGTGCACCATAGCATGGGGCGCAGTACACATCGGCTGCCTTATAAAAGCTGCGCTCTACATATGCCTGACCATCGGTGTAGCAGTCATATATGCAGTCAATACCGTCAAGCCAATCGTAGATCGTCATTGCGTAATCAATATCAAGCAAAGATTCCGCTACGATCCTATCCTCAACGGCGTCATAGATCCTTGCTCCGTTTGCCTCAATCACATAGCGCACGCAGGAAAGATCCCGTATCTCATCGGGCATCGTGCCGTAAAGCCGCCCTGTACAGGGGACGATAAACGCACCCATCTCATGGGCAAGCTCCAGTGCCCGTCGGTTATCATCCGTCAGCTTACTTTTGCTGTCAAGCAGAGTGCCGTCAAGATCAAGGGCGATGACTTTGAAAATCTTCTTGTCCATAACAAACCTCTTACCAGAATAAAAGCTGCCGCGCTGTTGCGGCAGCTTTTATCATTTTCGGTTAATCTTACTCAATTACACGATACGCTTTGCACCGTAGTAAACGCGGGTGTAGTAAGAGCTGTTCAGGTCACTGTAGATGACGCCGGTGGTGGAGGTAGAGGCGTGAATGAAGGTGCCCTCACCGTACTTGCCGGAGCCGACATAGATGCCGACGTGGGTAACGCCGCTGCCGTCAGAGGAGAAGAACAGCAGATCACCGGGTTGCAGATTGCTCTTGGTGACATACTCACCGTCGTATCTGTACTGTGTGCTGGCGGTGCGGTGCATGCTGTAACCGTAAACAGTATGGTAAACATAGTACACAAGACCGGAGCAGTCAAAGCCGCGGGACGGGCTCTCTTCACCGTAAACATAATCATAACCCTCAAACTGGCAGGCATACTGGGCGATCTGATAACCCAGAGACGCGTTGCTGGTGTCTGTGGTGCCGCCGGATGTGTCGATCTGAGTTGTGCTTATGTATGTGGCGCTGATGTAGCCGATAGTGCCGTTGTAGCTGCACTTATACCAGCCGTTGGTCTTCTCATAAATTGCTACGGACGCGTTCTGAGGCATGGTGCAGATGATGGAGTAGCTTGTACCCGGGCCGGTGCGGAAACGCACGCCGGTGCCAATAACGAAACCGGTCTGGGTGCTTGTCTCACCGCCGAGGGTTATGTACTCGCCGCTGACCCAGCCCTCTTCACCGTTGACGGTGACATTGAGCCAGCCGTTCTGTGAACCCTTGATGGTGACTACGGTTCCTTTGCTAAGGGTGGTGATGGTGCTGCTGCTGGTAGACGGGCCGCTTCTGAGTCTGAGGCTGGTGCAGCTTACGGTACCGGTGCCGCTCACAGTGGTGTCGGTGGTGGTGCCGCCGCCAATTGTGCCGGTAGTGCCGCCGGAAGTGGTGCCGCCGGCGCTGGCCAGAGTGACATAGGTCTTGCTGATGTAGCCCTCGTCCCCGTCATAGCTGCACTTGTACCAGTTGCCCTCGGTGCCGAGAACGGTAACAACAGTGCCCTTAGCCAGTGAGGCGATTACGGTATAGCTTGTCCCCGGGCCTGTACGGAAGCGGACGCTTGAGCCGTTTACAGTGCCCTTTTCACCGGTGGGGGTGGATGGGGTGATGGGAGTGGCGGTGGAGGGGTCGGCAGTGACATACTGGGTGGTGACATAGCCGGTCACACCCTTATAGATGCACTTGTACCAATCACCTTCAACGCCGATAATGGTCAGCTTGTCCCCGGGATTGAGGGAGGCGGTGAAATCGTAATTGGTGCCAGGGCCGGTACGGAAGCGAACGCCCCATCCCCAGACAACGCCCTCATACTGGGTGGCGCCTGTGGTGCCGCCTGTCAGAGTGCCTGAGGTAGGAACATCGGAACTGCCCACATCGCTGCCGGTGGCGCCGGTGATGCTCAGCAGGTCACTTCTTATGTAGCCGGTGATGTTGGCAGCGGTCACGACCTTGTACCAGCCGTTATTGATGCCGATGACATCAACACTCTCGCCGAAAGCACAGCTTGCAACCATGTCATAGCTGGTGCCGGGACCCTTGCGGACACGGACACTGTCGGCCTTCAGAGTGCCTTTGGCGTTGAAGTTAGCCGCAGTAACAACGGACACAAGGTAATCGGTGCTGACATATCCAACGATGCCCTGGTAATTAATCTTGTACCAGTCGTCATTGGTGCGCTCAAGCACCACGACAACGGCGCCCTTGGAAACGGTACCCACGATGGAGTTACCCGTGCCGGGGCCGGAGCGGACATTAAGAACCGCTGCGGATACAGTAGCAGCCCCGTATGCCAGACCGCCGTCTGCCATAGCGGCAGTACCAAAGGTACTAACCAGCAGTGCAAGCAGCAAAATGGTGGTGAGGATGCGTCTTGAGTGTCTCATATCTTCTCCTTTCGGTTTATGCGGAGGCCAGAGCGCGCTTGAGCCATACTGCGGCCACATCCATGGCGGCGTAAAGCCCGTCTTTTTCTGCTTTCTTAACCACTCTGTCTCTCGACTTAAGGTCAGGATCGGTAAGCTGAAGCTGGACAAGAACCTTGGTAGCAACATCAAGATCATCAACCTTCTTGCTGGCGGTGATCTGAAGCATGCAGATGTACTTGTCGGCCATGCTGCCGTAGTAGAGGATATTGCCTTTGCGCCTGAGGGGATAGCCCTTATACATTAAGATTTCTTTTGAAGTTTCGGACATACTTTATTCTCCATTTCCGGCAAGATGGCCCATATTATACCATCATTTTGCCATTAAGTCAATGTATTTGTTCTTAATATTTATGTAATCAGTTAAATATGGTGATTTTTTACAGTTTTTCATCCTTCTGGCTGTGGAAAACTACATCGCTGTAAGGACAATATTAAGCGGCGGAACAGTGATTCCGCCGCTTTGTTTCGGTGCCGGGAATATCAGTCTTTCAGATAGTTTATAACAAGCTCCTGAAGCAATTCGTCACGATCCAGCCTGCAAATCAGCGTACGAGCGCCGTTGTAGTTGGTTATGTAGGTAGGATCTTCAGACAGTATATAACCGACTATCTGGTTGACGGGATTGTAACCCTTGACCTTAAGGGAGTTATATACTGAAGTAAGAATTTCTTTAATCTGGCGATGAGAGTCGATGACCTCAAACTGTCTGGTATTGTCGTTCACTATAACCCCTCCTTGATCAGATTACTTACACCCACATTATAGTAAAAATGTCACAGGCTGTAAAGAAGATTTATAGAATTTTAAAGATTTTTTACCTTACTGTGTCAGCCGTGGACTGCTTTTGACACCACTTTGTCAAATCAGAGAATACATATTTCACCGTTTTCAACCTTGTACAGAAGGTACTTGGTGCCTTCTATATCCTGCGGCACGCCCCACCTTAAGTATGACGGAAGAGCAAAGGGTTTATTCCTTAAAAGCGGAATGGCAACGTGTGTGTTTCCCTTATAGCTGCGAATCAGCGCGCCGGTGCTGCTTCCGATTCCGTTTATCATTCCGTCCTTTACAGGCTCCCAACCTATTGGAGCCGCCTGCGGCACCTGTAGTGCGATTTCCTCCTCGGGGATAGTATCGGAATCGTCAGCAAACACATCTTCCGCATCAATGGCCCCTTGTGGGAAAATTTGCTCGGTAAAGCTGATTTCCGCCTCTTCTTCAATTTCCGGCTCATCATGATCGCTCTCATCAGCCACAGTCATAGCCGGTAAATCGTGGTTATCCTCATCCTCATCCTGCATTTTGCCGGTATGAGCTGAGGCAAGCTCAAGCGCCTGCTTTTCATCCACAGCCAGCGCGCAGTATTCTATCCCGCCGCCCAGCGGCCTGAGCTGGGACAGACTTACGCGCTTTTTCAGTGTGAGCATGCCCTTTTCGGGCGTCGGTACCCCGATACTGACACATACGCCAAGATTTACACAGTACAGATGAAGCACCTTATCCGTCAGCGGGCAGCCGGCTTCAAATAAGTAATAGGCGCCGTCGCGGCTGACATTCATAGTTCCGCTGCCGATTGGGCAAATAACTTCATAGCTGCCAATATACATGTCCTTACTGACCATAAAAACCTCCCATAAAACTATTCCCGCATTGGTATCCACTACGAAATACACTATGCGGGAATACTAAAGTTATGACGGTTTTATTCCAGACCGATGCTTACCGCCAGCGCGCTGTTAACCCGCGACATTACGGTATCGTCCAGCTTACCCATGCGTTCTCGAAGGCGGCGCTTATCAATGGTTCTGAGCTGTTCGAGCAGTACCACCGAGTTGCGCGTGAGTCCGAAAGCCTGCGCCTCAAGTTCAATATGGGTCGGCAGTTTGGCTTTTCCTGTCTGGGAAGTAATCGCGGCCGCGATCACTGTTGGACTGTGCCGATTACCGGTGTCGTTCTGGACGATAAGTACCGGGCGCATGCCGCCCTGTTCACTTCCGACCACGGGACTCAAATCGGCGTAATAAATGTCTCCTCTTCTGACGGTAACTGTGCTTACCACGCGTCTTCATCTCCAATGATAGGATATGCCCGATGCTATTCGAATTTTGAATATGTATCGGACTGCTATCATTCTTTCACAATTGATATTAAATTATACATTCGCTCATGCAAAGCATGGACTATTACATTATATGTCCTTGCATTCGTAGTGTGTTCAGCCGCAGGTTACATTCTCAAAATCGGCAAAAATGGCCGTGTATCCTTCCACAATTGCCTGAGCATTTATGGGGAGAAGGGTTTCAATGTCAAATACGGTCGTTACTTGAATTCCGTCGGAAACGGTGTACGTGACCGATACTGTGTCCCTGTCTCCGTCTGAGCCGCCCAGCACCTCTTCAATGTGTCCGTTGCGCCAGGCGATGAGCATAAGTGGCAGGCAGTTCATTGGCGACAGGCCCGCGCTGTCAAGGTCGCCTGTGTCCAGGATAACGCCGTCAAATTCAATAGCGGTCGTTTTTCCGTCGCTTCTAGCTGTGATGCCGGCAATATTCTCAGGCTCGACTACCTCGACAACTCCGCCGTTCGTGTCGCATTGGTAACGAAGTTTGAATACATAGGCGCGCTGGCAATAGTCGGCAGTGACAGAGGCTGTCATTGTTACCGATTGTGTCTGACTGAAAAAAACGCGTATCTCCTCTGCAACATCCAGGCCCTGTGACCCGGTGCAGGAACAAAGGAGTATCAGAGTAAGACCAATTATCAAAACCCGCCGCAAGAAAACACCTCGCTATAAGAATTTTGCCCTACCTTTCACACACTGTCCTGAAAGCTGCGGGAAGGTTAGTGACAATGTCGCTTGGCACAAGGCAGTATTCGCCCAACTGCTCCGCGGCAACATCACCAGCAAGACCATGGAGATACACTGCACATCGCGCACTGAAACCACTGTCGAAGCCCTGCGCCAGTAGCGCCGTCAGTATCCCGGCCAGAACATCTCCACTGCCGCCTTTTGCAAGGGCGGGGCCGCCTGTGGTGTTCACATTTACGGTTTCACCATCGCACACCAGCGTGCGGTACCCTTTCAGGATGAGGGTGCACCCGTGCTCCGCCGCGTAACTGTGAGCCGCAATAAGTCTTCCGTGTGAAACATCGCCCCCAAGGCGCATAAACTCGCCCTCGTGGGGCGTCAGCAACAGGGGACAGCCTGCCTTGTCCAGTAAATCTATATGTCCGGCAATAGCATTTATGCCGTCGGCATCAAGCACAAGCGGGCACTTAGACGAGGAAATAACTCGGGACACAACCTGCGTAATGTCATCGCTCAGCCCGAGACCGGGTCCGATGAGACAGGCGGAAGCGTTATTTAACAGCGGCAGTATCGTGTCAAGAGCAGCGGCTGAAATTTGCCCGTTTTCATCGCAGGGCAAGGGGCGCACAACAGCGCTGTCGGCTTTTATTGCCGCAATATGATAAATTGATTCCGGCACCAAAAGTGTAGTAAGACCTGCGCCGCTCCTTTCACAGGCGGTAGCGGCAAGACAGGGGGCGCCGGTATAGCCGGTACTGCCGGCTATTATTAGCGCACGACCGTAGCTGTATTTATGGCTGTCATTAGGTCGCCGCGGAAGACGGCAATCACCCGCCTCAATTTCGTAGGTGCGGCAGCATTCCGGAAGATTACCGCCGCACAGAGCACGCGGGTCGAGTGTATCAATGTCATTTTTGGACAATAGACGCATATATTCCACTCCTGTTTGCTAAAACATACGATATATTGTAATTAAATGCGCTAAATTAGTCAATTTGGTTATTGTAAAATCATTGGAAATGTGTTATAAAGTTCTATGTTACTGCGTTGAGCGGGAAAATAGCGGCAAAACGCCATCGAAAGAGAAGGGGCGCCATCGGCTGAAAGCCCCCTGTTGTGCATACCGCTTGGTTCGCCCGTGAGCTCCGGCCAATCCCCGGCGGCAGCGCCCCGTTACAGGCGCGTGAGAGCGATGCATTTTGCATCGAACTTGGGTGGTACCGCGGAAGCGCCCTTCCGTCCCATAGGACGGGTGGGCGCTTTTTTGTGCGCTTTTGCACATATTTAATGTATCAATTATTTGTTAGGAGAGGCAATCATGAAAGAAAAACTGCTTGATATCCAGCGCAGCGCCCTTGCCGCGGTGGAGAAAGCCGAAGATCTTGCTGCCCTTGATGAAGTGCGCGTGCGCTATCTGGGCAAAAAGGGCGAGATCACCGCTGTCCTGCGCACCATGGGTCAGCTCCCCGCTGAAGAGCGCCCCGCCTTCGGTCAGGCCGCAAACCAGGTTCGCGCCGCCATTGAGGACGCTTTAAAGACCGCTTCCGCTCAGCTTGAGAAGAAAAAGCTGGCCAAGCGCCTTGAGAGCGAGACTATCGACGTCACCGTTCCCGGCACTGCGCCCCAGTTCGGCCATGCTCACCCCATGACCAAGGTGCTGGACAATGCCAAGGATATATTTGTCGGCATGGGCTTTACTATCGCTGAGGGCCCTGAGGTTGAGCTGACCGATTACGACTTCACTCGCCTCAACATCCCCGAGGGTCACACTGTCCGTGAGTGGACCGACACCTTCTATATCACCGAGGATGAAAAGGTTCACCTGCGCTGCCAGACTTCTCCCGTTCAGGTTCGCGTTATGGAGAATCAGAAGCCCCCCATCCGCATTATTTCCCCGGGCCGCGTTTACCGCAAGGACGAGGTGGACGCCACCCATTCCCCCATGTTCCACCAGATCGAGGGTCTTGTTGTTGACAAGGGCATCACCATGGGCGATCTGAAGGGCACCCTCAACGCTCTTGTTCACAAGCTGTTCGGTGACGACCTGCGCACCCGTTTCCGCCCCCATCACTTTCCCTTTACTGAGCCCAGCTGTGAGGTTGATGTTCAGTGCTTCGTCTGCAAGGGCGAGGGCTGCCGCGTCTGTAAGGGCGAGGGCTGGATCGAGATCCTTGGCGCCGGTATGGTGCATCCCAAGGTGCTGGAAGGCTGCGGCATTGACCCTGAGGTCTATTCCGGCTTTGCCTTCGGTATCGGTCTTGAGCGCCTGACCATGCTGCGCTATGACCTGAACGATATGCGCCTGCTGTTCGAAAATGACATGCGCTTCCTTGGCCAGTTCTGAGAAAGGAGATAAGAATATGCAGCTTTCAAGAAAATGGCTTTCTGAGTTTGTTGATATCACTGCCACCGATAAGCAGTATGCTGATGACATGACCAACTCCGGCTCCAAGGTGGAGGGTACGGTCTATCCCGGCGGTGAGATTTCCAACGTTGTTGTGGGTCTTGTCAAAGAAATGTGGCATCACCCCGATTCCGACCATCTGTGGGTTACCATGATCGATGTGGGCGGCGAAGCGCCTATCCAGATCGTCACCGGCGCCCAGAATGTCAGCGTGGGCGACCTTGTCCCTGTGGCTCTTCACAACTCCACTCTGCCCGGCGGCGTGAAGATCAAGAAGGGTAAGCTGCGCGGCGTTGAGTCCAACGGCATGCTCTGCTCTTTGGGTGAGCTGGGCCTTGACACCCATGACTTCCCCTATGCCATTGAGGATGGCATCTTCATTATCAAAGAAGACTGCAAGCCCGGTGATGACATCAAGCCCATCTGCGGCCTTGATGATGCCATTGTTGAGTTTGAGATCACCAACAACCGCCCCGACTGCTTCTCCGTCATCGGTCTTGCCCGTGAAACCGCGGCAACCTACGATGTGCCTCTGAAGCTTCACACCCCCGTTGTCAAGGGCTGCGGCGGCGATATTAACGAGCACCTTACCGTCACCGTTGAGGATGCCGAGCTTTGCCCCCGTTATACCGCCCGCATTGTCAAGAACATTAAGGTTGAGCCTTCTCCCAAGTGGCTGCGCGAGCGCATCCGCGCCATGGGTATGCGCCCCATCAACAACATCGTTGACATCACCAACTATGTCATGATGGAGTACGGCCAGCCCATGCACGCCTTTGACCACGCCTGCCTTGAGGGCGGCCAGCTTATCGTCCGCGCCGCAAGGGCAGGGGAGACTATAGACACTCTCGACGGTGAGCCCCGCCAGCTGGACGAGAGCATGATCGTCATCGCCGATGCCGTTAAGCCCTGCTGCATCGCTGGCGTTAAGGGCGGTGCCAACAGTGAGATCACCGAGAACACCAAGTTTGTTGTGTTTGAGTCTGCCAATTTCAACGGCACCTCCGTCCGCCGCACCGGTCTGCGTCTCGGTCTGCGCACCGATTCTTCCAGCCGCTTTGAAAAGGGACTTGATCCCGAGAACACTATGCCCGCACTGCAGCGCGCCTGCGAACTGGTCGAGCTGCTGGGTGCCGGTGAAGTGGTTGATGGCGTTATTGATGTATATGCCGGCAAAAAGGCACCTACCGTGCTGCCCCTCGCCCCCGAGAAGATCAATGCTCTCCTAGGCACCGATATTGACGAGGCCTTCATGGTCAACACCCTCACCCGCCTTGGCTTCACCGTTGAAAACGGCATGGTCACCGTGCCCAGCTGGCGCGGCGATGTTGAGCGCAATGCCGACCTTGCTGAAGAGGTCGCCCGTTTCTATGGCTACAACGATATCGTGCCCACCATGATCCGTGCAGAGGCCACCATGGGCGGCTACTCTGCCAAGCAGCAGGCTGAGAAGGATATCCATGAGCTGTGCCGCCGCCTCGGCTTCAGTGAGATTTATTCCTACTCTTTCGTCAGCCCCACCAGCATGGACAAGGTTCGCCTGCCTAAGGATTCCGCGCTGAGAAAGACCACCACCATCCTCAACCCCCTTGGTGAGGACACCAGCATCATGCGCACTGTGTCCCTGCCCTCCATGCTCACCAATCTCAGCCGCAACAAGGCCTTCCGCAACCAGCAGGTCAAACTGTATGAGCTGGCCAAGGTCTACCGCGATTGCGGCGAGGATCTGCCCGATGAGCGCGTTATAGTAACCCTCGGCTCCTATGGCTGCGGCGATTTCTACGCCATGAAGGGCGCAGTTGAGACTATCCTGAGCGCAATGCGCGTCTATGACGTCAGCTACGAGGCCGACAGAACCAACCCCGCTTACCATCCCGGCCGCTGCGCCGTCATCAGGCAGGGCGAGACTGTTATCGGTGTCGTGGGTCAGATCCATCCCGAGGTTGAGGCTGAATATGACCTTGATGAGACTTACGCCGCTGAGCTTGATTTCGCTACTCTGCTGAGCCTGCAGGCTCCTGAGTCCGGCTACAAGCCGCTGCCCCGTTTCCCCGGCGTCCAGCGCGACATCGCCGTTGTCTGCGACAACGCTGTCACCGCTGCCTCTGTCCAGAACTGCATCAAGTCCGCCGGTGGCAAGCTGCTGCGTGATGTGAAGCTGTTCGACATCTACACCGGCGTCCACATCCCCGAAGGCAAGAAGAGCCTTGCATTCTCTCTGACTCTGCGCAGTGATGAGGGCACCCTCACCGACGCCGTAGCAGATGAGACCACCAAGAAGATCCTCTCCAAGCTGGAGAGCGAGCTGGGCGCTGTGCTCAGATAACTGAACGATATAATCTGGCGGTACGGCCGAAAACCGTGC
>JAZUPH010000067.1:0-6425 GCA_045605145.1 Oscillospiraceae bacterium
ATGGACACCGCGCCGCCATCCTCACCGCCGTGACCGGCATCAATGATAATCACAGGTGCGCCACCCGTTGTAAAGCAGGATACAAACTCTTCCCTATCCAGGTAAGCAACAATACCGGCAAGCAGAAAGACCACCGGCAGAACAAGGATCATAACAGCCCTTACAAAACGCATTTTGTACACGCCCCCTCCCCTGCTATGATATTCACGCAACGCTCGCATGATAACCACAGGCAGTTGGGGCGAAGAAATCCGATTTCACTGTCATTTTACCACCCTTTCCCGCCCGAATCAAGGCGGCTTGACGGCGGCGGGCAATATTTTTGCACAATTATGGTTGCTTTACTGTGGAAAATGTCGTATAATGCATGATGTATGCCACAGGCAATGTATGTTGCCTAAATCTCGGCCGTGAGTGTGAATTAAATGAAGAACAAAACCGCCACCGAAACAAGCTGCACTTCCGTTTATAAGAAAAAGAAGATCGGCAGCATTTTTGCGCGTATCGGTATATTTCTTTTGGTTACTGTAATTCTGATCGTGGGGGCAGTTTATGCCGCCGGCTATGTGATATTCAAGGGCCCGTCCCCCACCATGCAGAAGTTGCTTACCCTGACTCTCAGGGAGACCAGCGCCATGTACTGGGTTCCCAATCTCTATATGTCCGCCGATGAGGTTGACGCCCTTTACGGAGCCACCGGCGATGAAGAGGCTACTGCCCCTGTTACCAATGTCAGCCTTATCACCATCAGCGCCTCCGCCCAGGGCGGTGCTGTGTCCGGCGAAACCCAGACCGATGTTACTACCTCTGTTGAGACTGATCCCACCGTGGATCCCGACGGCGACGGAATCGATATCATCGAGATCAACTCCGGTACATACAAGGGCTATATGGCCATTATCTACGATCCCTCCCGCATCGTTGTCGGCACCTCCCGCGAGGTAAAGGGTGCAAGCATGTACAGCGGCAGCGGTGTTGAACTGACCGAGCTGTGCGCCGCCTACGGCGCTGTTCTGGGCATCAATGCAGGCGGATTTGAGGATGAGAATGGCGGCGGCAGCGGCGGTATCCCCATCGGTATCGTTATCGAAGAGGGTGAGATCACCTATGGCTCCACCCGCGGCACATACAGCCTTATCGGCTTTGACTATGACGGTATTCTCCATGTTGGCAACATGACCGGCCAGCAGGCTCTTGATGCCAATATGCGCTGGGCTGTCAGCTTCGGCCCTGCTCTTATCATCAACGGCGAACCTCAGAGTGAGCATCAGAATCTGGTCAGCGGCGTCAATCCCAGAACCGCCATCGGTCAGCGCGCGGACGGCGCGGTGCTGATGTTGGTCATCGACGGCCGCCAGCTTGAGTCACTGGGCGCCACTTATGATGACCTTATTGACATCATGCTTGAGTTTGGCGCTGTTAATGCCGCCAACCTTGACGGCGGATCTTCCACCATGATTGTCTACAACGGCGATATACTCAACAGCTGCGCTTCCGTGTATGGCCCCAGACCCTTGCCCACTTCGTTCCTTGTCATGCCGGTAGATCAGTCGGGAGAATAATATATGACCACTCGAAACGACGAATTTTATCCCGGCTATCCGCCGGATGAAAATGATTACATATATGAGGGCAGTTTCAGCGATTTGCTGGCTTCATTGAATGTAGACCTTGGCTCTCAGGAGCCGGAAGCCGCGGTCGATGCAGATGGCGGCGACTTTCTCAGCTCTATTTTGAGTGAGCTTTATCCTCAGCAGACGGCGATTGAGCCTGTTGTTGAAACTGCACCTGCCTCTGCTGCACAGCCTGCTCAAGAGCCTGTTGCTGCGCCTGTTTCCGCACCGGCGGCACCTGCTGCTTCTGCTGAACCTGCGGCGCAGCCTGTACCTGTACCCGTTGCCCCAGTTAAGCAGTCTGCCCCCGTTCCTCCTGCACCGGTTAATCAGGCGCATTCACCCGAAGCTGCTGCACCTGCAGTACCCATTGACCCTGCACCGCAGGTCCGGCGCCGTCCCCTGGTTCAGCCGTCCGAAAAGACTGAGAAGGCTGCGGCACCCGCAAGGGAACGCGCTGTCCGCCCTGAAGAGGCAAAACGCCCCGCGACTAAGCCAGAAAACCGCAGCAGCACCAGACCCTCTGACCCTGCATCGGCGCAGGCCAGAGCAAGGAAACCTGCTGACGCATCTGCAAAGCAGGGCGGCGCTAAGAAGCCTCAATCCCCTGCCTCAAAGCAAAAACAGGCCGCAGACGGCAAGAAGCCTAAGCCCAAAAAGCCGCGCATCGCGCCCGAGGATGTATATAACGAGGAAAACTGGGCGCCCTATGACCAGCGGCTTAAGAAGTCCAGGCGTGTTTTCACCATCGCAATGGCAATTTACGCTGTCGTGTTTATCGGCCTGGCCGTTCTCGGTGTTGTTTTACTAAATGGATACATGAACTCCTATGAGCAGTCCAGACCCGAGTATTATATGGAGGCACTTATGCCTACCATGACGGTCAACGACTGGTACAATGTGATGCTGGCCAACGCCCATATTGAGGCCAATGAGTTTGAGTCGATAGACGATGTCTATGAGGCTTACTACAATGCAATCGTCACCTCGGATGAGGTCTCATACAGGAAGAAGGTCGGCCTTTACAGCGATGAGACCCCTGTTTACGCAGTGCGTATTGGCGATATCGACATTGTAAATGTCTACCTGTACCAGGATGAATCTGCCGACGCAGGCTACGGCTTCAAATACTGGAAGCTGGACTATGTTGAGGCACTTGCCGACGGTACCGGACTTACCTGTTCATCCATTGAGATAGACGCACCGGCTGATGTGGGCATCTATCTTAACGGAAAACTTCTGTCGAGCGACTACATAGTGGCTGACGATGTCACCTATACTCTTTCTGAACTTGAGTCCCGCTTTGATACCCAGCCCTACAAGGTAAAGTACCGGGTTGACGGAATGTTCCTCAACTATGAACTGCGCGATGATGCCGGCAACCTGCTTGAGGCTTACGATCAGGTTGACAGTACCCTCTACTACAACATTGATCAGGCTGAGCGCTGGTCATTCAAGGTCACGGCAATGAGCGATATGACCGTTACCGTGAACGGTGCCGTACTCAATAACGATGACGCATCTTCCACAGACCCGTACATCGTACTCGACGGAATCAGTGAGCTTGGCCGCTATATCGACGAGATCCCTACCGTCAACACATGGAGCTATTCAAATCTCCTCACCCAGCCGGTCATTACCTGCACTGACGCCTACGGCAACGAGCTTACGCCCGAAATTCTTGAGGACGGCACCTATGTGTTCAGCTATCTGCCCTCGTCCGAGGCGGAAGAGTCCTACCGAAGCAGGGCGCTTGGCTTCCTGAACGCGTATATCAAGTACGCGGTTGACGATAAAAACAACACCGATTCCAACTACTATAAGCTGGTTGGCTATGTTCTGGACGGCAGTGAGCTTAAGACTTATTTCTACAGCTCATGGCTGGGCGGTATGCACTGGGGCGGCATTAAGGATTACGAACTGCATGAAGTCAATGTAAGCAACTTCATTATGCACGGCGATACCTGCTTCTCCTGCACCGGATATTTCAGCATCACCCAGGAGACTTACTATGAGACCCGCGAATATGAGACGACTTATACCCTGGTATTTGTCAAGTCCGGCAACTCATGGTATGTTGTCAGAATGGACGACTCCAACAACTGATTTATAGCAATAATGCCGCGGACTGTCACAGTCTGCGGCATTTATTTTGCTATCTACTGCGTTGATTTTACAGTTTATTAATCATTACTATTCACAGCCCACTTGACTATGGAGCGATTTTTGTGGTAATAATTATGTGTTAAGCTATAGCACAGTTTTAACGACTATCCTGCGCGCAGATGGCCTGCAAGGAGATTCAACAAGGAGATTCTATGAGCGAACTGCGACAAACCATTGCAACAAATATCAAAATACTGCGCCTGCAGAGCGGCATGACCCAGGCGGAATATGCACAGAAGCTGAACTACACCGACAAATCCGTCTCAAAGTGGGAGCGGGGCGACGGTCTTCCGGACATAATCGTCCTCAAGCAGATCGCCGATATGCACGGCGTGAGCGTAGACTGGCTGCTGAGTGAAAACGGTGCAGCACCGGAGGAGACGCCGAAGCCCCCGCGGCTGATGAACAGGACGCAGAAGATCATCGTCCTCCTATCAATAATCGGTACCTATTTTGTGGCGGTGCTGGCCTTTGTAATCGGCTGGATCGTTAATACAACACTATGGAATGTGTTCGTGTTCTGCATCCCTGTGTGCTTTATCCTGCTCATTGTGTTTAACTCCATCTGGGGGCGCCACTGGATAACCTTCTACTATATTTCCTGCCTAATATGGACGCTGATCCTGTCAATTTATGTTGCTGCCCTCCCCAAAAACCTCTGGCTGATATTCATTGTGGGTATTCCGCTGCAGCTTGCCACTGTTGCCGCCTATGGCTTCATTCCCCGCAAGAAGAAATAACAGCATAACAACAGCCCCCGACCTGATGCGGTCGGGGGCTTGATTATTTATAAAGTTGTCAGCGGTTGTTGCCCAGATAGAACATTCCGATAGTGCCGGGGCCGGCATGGGCGCCGATAACGGGGCCGATGTATCCGATATCCACCTGCTTGACACCCAGCTTGGCGATGAGCTGATTCTTCACCCACAGTGCATCATCATAGCAGTCGCCGTGGCAAATCATCATGTGCTGTTCGGCGGGGTTAAACGCACCCTCAACCACCTTCTGCACCATTGCCTCCAGCGCCTTCCTTCTGCCGCGTACCTTACCGGCCGCGGTGAGCTTACCTTCATTATCACAGTGGAGCACGGGCTTAATGTTGAGAATGGTGCCAACAGCGGCGGTGGTGGCGGAGACGCGCCCTCCCCTCTTCAGATAAACCAGGTCATCAACGGTGAACCAGTGGCAGGTAATAGGGATAAGGCTCTTTGCGTATTCGTACACTTCCTCAATGGATGCGCCGGCAAGCCGCTTCTCACCCACAAGGGTAACCAGAAGACCGAAACCCAGAGAGGCACACAGAGTGTCGAGAGTATAGATCTTGCGCTCGGGATACTTCTCCTTAAGCTCCTGTGCGCCCATGTCGCAGTTCTGGTATGTACTGCTGATGGATGAGTCGAAGCCGAGATAAAGGACATCATAGCCCTCCTGCAGGATAGGCTCCATCAAAGCCTGCATCTCACCCATATTAGCCGCGGATGTGGTAATTGCCACACCGTCACGCATCTGATTAAAGAAGCCCTTAACCTCTTCATCGCTCTCACCGATAATATGAACATCACTGCCCGGAATGTCAACACGAAGGTCTACACAGCTGATATCAAGAGCTTCAAGCTGTTTCTTCGTAAGGTCGCAGGCTGAGTCAGTAATAATCTTGTAGCTAATCATTGTTTCCTCCTGAATACGCGTATGCGAATGTATTTAAGCTGACGGTAGATTAACATATGGGAGATAATACTCCCGGTAGATAATCCAAGCCGCAGAGATTTAGCAAACGGTTTTCAATGCGGCAGAAAGCCTCAATAGCGCCCTCTCCGCACGATGAACTGTTCCAACAGGCTGCTGGCGTTGTTATTACATACAAACCTGACATACAATCTTTTAAAAAAGAATATCAGATCATAGCAGAAAGATTATAGCATTTTTACAAACTTGATTCAATCCACCGCTAAACCATCAAAGTCTACTCAATTGATTAACGATTCTACTGACAGTAGAGTTGCTGATTTTGCGGCTCTGATGCCGTATTTCTGCCATTCTCTCGACTAATTACAGGCAACATCATGGATTGGGTTCAGATTGTTAGAAGGCAGAGCAATCCCATCAACACGGGAAATTGCTCCATTAATGGCGATGCAGATAAAAAAAGCCTCCCTTTTGGGCGCGATGTGTTAATAGTAAAGGCTCCCCCACAGGGGGAGCTGTCGAGCGAAGCGAGACTGAAGGGGGAAACAGTAAGCAGTTTGTTTGAGAATTGTGAGCATTCAGTATTGCTTCTGCCTCCGCATTACCCCTTCCACCATGCTTCGCATGGTCCCCCTCCCCCTGTGGGGGGAGGCTTAGGGGTGCAAAGCAAGAATGGAGGTTTATTACATCATGTCCTTGGGACGAGTCGCCGTCAGTTGTCTCTCCCGCAATACAGTCAGCTTGTCAGATGCGATATATCCTGTACCTGCTCTAAAAAGAGAAAAAGCAGATGTAGTTAATTCAATAGATATCGTTAATTATGTAACAGGTCAATGTAACAGGACACTCGCAGGATCGCGCGCACATCCGTCCGACGCGCATAGGCTGAGGGTTCCACTCCGGATCGGCATTGCTGCCGGCACCCGTAAAGGTGCGTCCTCCGCATAGCATGATATTTAT
>JAZUPH010000068.1:0-2036 GCA_045605145.1 Oscillospiraceae bacterium
GCAAGGTGCATCTCTCCGCTTTTCGGAGGCCCCTCTCTCAAGGCGCTCGATTATATTACCACAACCAAAAGTACTTGTCAAGCACTTTTTTCGATTTTTCTCAAAATCTTTTCCGTCGTGGCCTTTCTCTCGCCCCGCCCCCCACGGTGAGCTTTGTTAATATACCACCTCCCCACCCCATTGTCAACACTTTTTTCGAAAAAAAGACAAAAAAATTTCCCCACCGTAGGACACCACAATATCCTGTATGCGGGGATTCTACATTTTGTGTTTTGGTTTATACATATTATATATTATGTTACCTGCGTTCTGTTTATACAACAATCGGCTGCAGCTGTTCGCCCCTTAACGCTGCCTCTATCGCCTTTGGTATGAGAGAAAAATCCGAGGCAAGGCTTGTGGGTTTATTTTTCGGATCGTCCTGAGAGAACGGTACGATGTAAATATTTTTTCTCAGCAGCAGTTCACCTATGTTTCTCATGGACGCCGCCAGGCCGTCATTTGTGGAAAAAGCTATCACTACCGGGCGCCCGTTTCTTAGGTGGGATTTTGCCGCCATGGTCACCGCCGTGTCGGTTATGCCGTGGGCTATCTTCGCCAGTGTGTTGCCCGTACAGGGTGCGATGACCAGCACATCCGCCATGTGCTGCGGGCCAAACGGCTCTGCCGCCTGGATGGTGTCAATAATCGGCCTGCGGCAGATAGTGCTGATCTGTTTTTTGAAATCCTCTGCTCTGCCGAAGCGGGTGTCTTTGCCGGACGCGTTCTCACTCATTATGGGTACAACATCTCCGTAGCACTTTTCCACCGTTCGGAGGGCCGCAATGGCCTTATCAAAACAGCAGTATGAGCCACACAGGGCGAAGCCTACGCTGGCTTCCATCATAATATATCACCTTCGTTTTCCGCAATTATATTAAGTATCGTCCGCGCAACACTGCGCCCCGCGCTCTCCGGCGCGGTTTTCCCCGGCAGGCTCAGCGCCCATTTATAATTGACCTTTGCCTTGTTCGCCGCGACCGCATCCACCCCACCGGGTACCGAGGCCAAATCCAGCAGGAAGCAGCCGATTTTCAGACTGTTGACCGCAGCGGCATCCAGCACAGGATAGGGCACTGTGTTTACGATGACATCAAAGCGCTCCACCGCGCCGCCCACCACCGAGGTGTGGAGCGCGCCGAAGCCCTGAGCCGCAATGCGGGCAAGGTCGCCGCTTTTGCGGGCGCTGACCGTGACCTTCGCGCCCATGGCGTGGAGGATCTGGGCAAGGCGCGTACCGATGCGTCCGGCGCCGATAACCAGAATATCGCTGCCGGCGATGGTATCCGCAGTGGATTCGACGATCAGCGCCACCGCCGCTTCAGTTGTGGAAACCGCGCCGTCCACGGCTATCTCCTCACGCGCGCCGTAATCGACAAGGCGCAGCCCCCTGGCATCACAAGCATCCCGTATATGCATATCGGGAAGGCCGGCAAGCACCGTCGCCCCGCTCCCGATGTGGTCAAAAACCTCGTCAATGGCAATATCCCGGTCAAAGCGCGGCGCGTTTATGAAGCCCTTGCGCCGCGATGCCGGAAGCGGGAGCAGGATAAGCCGGGCGCTGCCCACGGCCTTTTGCGCCGTCTCCTCATTATTGATACCGGGCGCGTTCAGGCCCCAGGCGGCAACGGCATGCCCCGAGGCAGACAGTATGCGCGCGGCACTGCACTGGCGGTCGTCGCCGCCAATAACCGCGATCTTCAAATTGACTCCCCCTCTCACACCACATTATACGCACAGGCACAGGTTAGGGTTAAAAAGCATTTGACAGAACAGGGGGCAAAGGGGTAATATAGACAGGCGAGGTGAGAACATGACACTTGAAGAACTGATTGCACGCATCAACGAGCTGAGCGCGAAGAGCAGAACGCCCGAGGGCCTTACAGAGGAAGAACAAGCAGAGCGACAGGTGCTCAGACAGGACTATGTGGCCCGCTTCCGCGCAAGCCTGCAGGCGCAGCTGGACAACACGGTTATCGTGCAGCCGGACGGAACAC
>JAZUPH010000069.1:0-14081 GCA_045605145.1 Oscillospiraceae bacterium
TCAGGCTCAGGTGTGGGATCGGGATCCTGCTCGGGATCATCTTCGGGATCGTCCTCAGGCTCCTCTTCGGGAGCAACATCATAGACGAATTTTACGATGTTGTCTGCCGGGTCAACGCTGACCAGAAGCTCCACCGTCTCGTTTCCGGGTACCACTTCATAGCCTTCCACCGAGGGGGCGGAGATTGTTACCTTGCTGTCCTCTTTTGCTGATGTCGTGACCGATGTTATCAGCGCGCCGCCAATGTCGTAGCACTGAATGGTGACCGCCACATCCTTCGGCTGGGTGGACACATAAACAAACTCGTAAACATTGTCGAAGGGATTGCTGCTTATCTTGACCTTCATGCTGGTGTCGGACATACAGCTGTAACCGTCAATTTTCGGGGCTTTGACCGTAATGGTCTTGCCCGCCAGCTTGGAATCCGTCTCCTCCTGCAGCACAACACCGGTCTGTGTCAGACAGCGTATGGTGTACTCCGTCTCGGCATCACAGCCGACCACCGGTGACAGATATTTGCTCGACGGCTCGGGGAAGTCCTTATAGGGCAGGTCCTCATGTACCAGCGCCATTACCTTGCCCCACATGAGGGAAGAGGGGTTGCCGCCGGAGTAGCTGATGCGCTCGTTATAATCATAGCCGGACCAGACTGCCGCCACATAGTAGGGGGTGTATCCCACGAACCAGCGGTCATAGTTGTCGGAGGTGGTTCCGGTTTTGCCTGCAACAGGCATATTGTTCAGGCGCGCCAGCCTGCCGGTGCCTGAGTTGACGGCATCCTCCAGCATATCGGTTATCCAGTAGGCAGTGGTATCGCTGATGGCTACATTGGTCTTCGGCTCATTGTCTATGAGCACCACGCCGTTTGAGTCCTCGATGCGGGAGTAGGTGCGTGTCTCGATGTACACACCCATGTTGTCGAATATGCCGTAAGCCGCGGCCATTTCCCTTACCGTGACGCCGTAACTGAGCTGTCCCAGGGACAGGGGGGCATACGCGATGTCGGAAATGTCCCCATCCTGCTCCACCAGTGTGGTGAAGTGCAGCTTCTGGGTCAAAAAGTCGTAAGAGCGCTGGGGCGAAAGCTGGTCGAGAATCTGAGCGGCAACCGTGTTTACAGAGTTGCGCAAAGCAGTTCTCACGGTTATTACGCCGCTCCAGCTGCGGCTGTCGTTCTTGGGCATCCATGTGCTGCCGCTGAGCCTTACATCTTCATCGTCGTCAAAGCGGGTGTCGGGGGTGATCAGCCCGTATTCAATCGCGGGGGAGTATACCGCCAGAGGCTTGAATGATGAGCCGGGCGGCCGCTGGGACATCGTGGCGCGGTTTAGCAGTCTGCTGCCTGTCTTTTCACCCACGCCGCCTGCCATTGCCACTATGTCGCCGGTGTATGGGTCGGTGATAACGATAGCCGACTGAAGCTGATTGTTGCTGTCGGTCTCAAAATTGCTCAGATCTGTGTATATCAGATCCACTTTATCCTGAATGTCCGGGTCGATACAGGCGTAGATGCGATAACCGCCCTTGGTCAGAAGATCCTCGGCGGTGTCATAGGAGCAATCGTAAAGCTCCATCAGGTCTGCAATCGCATCCTCAATAACCGCGTCAGTGTACCAGGAGTACACATTGGCGTACTCGTTTGCATCCTCTTCGTCCTCGTCATCATCTATGGTGTAATCCAGCACCAGCTCTTCCGCCACAGCAGCTTCGTACTCTGCCTGAGTGATGTACTTCTGCTTGTACATCTCCAGCAGAATAGTCTCCTGGCGCTCTTTATTGGCCTCCATGTCGATGAAGGGACTGTAAATGGAGGGGTTATTCGTGATGCCGACTATTGACGCGATCTCGGCAAGGCTAAGCTCACTTACCTCTTTGCCGTAGTAATAGTCGGCTGCCGCCACGATTCCATAGCAGCCGCTGCCGAAATACACCTCATTGAGATACCATGTTATGATCTCCTGCTTGGTGTAGTTCTTTTCAAACTCCAGCGCCTTGAATATTTCTTTCAGTTTTCGCTGTACGGTTTGCGAGTTCTCTTCCGTCAGGTTTTTTATAAGCTGCTGCGTCAGGGTTGAACCGCCGTAGGTGTCGCTCATACTCAGGAACATATTTGCAAACGCGCCGAATGTCCTGAACCAGTCAACGCCGTTGTGCTTGTAAATGCGCTTGTCCTCAATGGCGACCACGGCATGCTCAAGATCGGCAGGGATGTCCTTATAATCGATCCAGGTTCTGTCCTCGGTGGTCTGAACATCTGCCAACTTTTCCCACGAGCCCAGCTCATCATCGTAATACAGGATCACACTGGTCTGGTTGAGTGTAAAATCGTCCAGGTCCAAAAACAGGTCGGTGGACAGGTTGGTTTTGATGTACAGCACAAAAATGGTGGCGAAAAGCGCACCGGCAACCAGCAGTATCAGCAGTACCGTAACCACGGCCTTGACTGCCAGCGACACGGCACCGGAGACGGCCCACCATGCGGTTTTGAGCGTCTCCCACAAGACGCGCAGCCAGTTTACCGCGCGTATCCTGCGCCATATTCGGTTAAACAATCTTTTGAAAAACAAAGCCAATACCTCTTAAGACGCATCGGTCGTTTAAGCCGCCCGATGCAGGTGATTTGTCCGATCAATTACTGCACATAGCATTATGCACACTATATTGTACCACAAGCTGTCAACAGTGTGTTAAATAATTATGGATAATTTTCACATTTTCCTCAGCGATTATAACCGGAAAAGCGGCAAAAAATGCGCAGCCGATTAATGCCGTCAAAATTTAGACTGACTTTGGTAAATTTTGTTCCCAAAAGGCCTTGCGTATGCTATTATACTTTACAGAAACATATTATTTGACCGGAGGTACTTGACATGAAACGCAGTGCGATAAACGCCATCATTAAAGATGCAATCAGCTTTATAGACAGCTTCAGCTTCGCGCTGCCGCCCTTTGCTTCGTGGACACCTGAGGATTGGAAGGCCAAGGGACACGACTGCGATGAGATTCGCGACAATATGCTCGGCTGGGACATTACCGATTACGGCCTGGGTGATTTTGGCAAAGTGGGCCTTGTCCTTGTTACCATCCGCAACGGCAACCAGAAGGACCCGAAGTACAAAAAGCCCTACGCAGAAAAGCTGCTTATCAGTGACGAAAATCAGGTTTGCCCCATGCATTTCCACTGGTATAAGATGGAGGATATCATAAACCGCGGCGGCGGTGTTCTGATGATGGAGCTTTATAACTCAACTGAGGACGGCGACCTTGATAAACAGACTCCTGTCTGCGTCGTTTCTGACGGGGTGGAGCTTACTGTCCCTGCCGGCACCGTGCTGGAGCTTAAGCCGGGGCAGAGCGTGACTCTTACTCCGGGTATGTACCACGCCTTCTGGGCTAAAGAGGGCTGCGGCAAGGTGCTCATCGGTGAGGTCAGCCAGACCAACGATGATAATACCGACAACCGCTTCTATGAGTCCATGGGCCGCTTCCCCAAAATCGAGGAGGATGAGCCGCCCTTCCGCCTGCTGTGCAACGAATATCACCTGGCATGAATAATTGAGCAACTAAGCATATTTAAATAAGGAGGAACCACCATGCTGAAAGTAGGCGCGGGCATTGCCTGCATCAACCCCACACCCGATCTTTTCCCCTGGCCAAAGCCCCCTGAGAGTGACTGGGGTCTTGCGCCCGAGACGATTGAGGGAATTTATGACGACATGAACTGCCGCGCCATTGCCATAGACAACGGCAAGGATAAGTTTATGTTCATAGCCTTCGAGCTGAGCGGCGTTCCCGTCATTCCTGAGCTTCCCGGGCAGATTGCCCAGGCTACCGGCTTCCCCGAGGATAACATCCTTCTCTTTGGCACCCATAACCATACCGGGGTGAAGGACAATCCCAAGGCGATGCGCTATCAGCCCACCGAGGAAGAAATTGCTGCTATGGCCAAGTATACCGAGATCGAGCGCAGCGGCGCTATCGCGGCGGCAAAGATGGCGGCGGACAGCCTGCGTCCGGCAAAATACGGCTTCGGCACCATTGACAGCTACATAAACACCAACCGCGACCTGCAGACCCTTGGCGGCTACTGGGTCGAGGGGCGTAATCTTGCCGGTTACAGCGACAAGACCCTCGCCATTGTCAAGTTTGTCGATGAAGAGGGCAAGCTCATTGCGGCCCTTCTCAATCACCCGACCCACGCGACCTGCTGCTATCTGATGCGTGACGCCGACCACAAGCGCAAGACCTCCGGTAACTTCACCGGCATTGCCTGCCGCTTTGTTGAAGAGCATTACGGAAACGGCGCAGTTTGTATGTGGAGCTCCGGCGCGGCGGGCAACCAGAATCCCCTGCTCAGCCACGGCCTTCAGTATGAGTATTCGGACGGCTGGACAAGTGCGGTGGATTACCCTGATGGCGTGGGCCATATGCAGATGGAGCTTATGGGCCGCACCCACGGCGCTGATGCCGTAAAGGGCCTTGATTCCATTAAGCAGTACAAGCAGAAAATGTCCATAAAGCACCTGCGCAAAAGCGCATACCTGCCTGCTCAGAAAAAAGCTGACCCCAATGCACCTACCACGGCTTTCCGTATGGGTGGCCGCGGCACAGACCGCAGTGATGTACCCTACGGCCAGATCCCGCCGGTACCCGAAGGACCCAAAATGGCGGATAACGGCCTTGCCGAGATGAAGATGCATCTTATCATCCTCGGTGACATCGCGATACTGTGCGCCAACGCCGAACTGTACTGCCAGATCGGCCGCGACATGAAGCTGGCATCGCCCTACAAGAATACATTTGTTATGACCCACACCGACATGACCAAGACGGGTTACATCCTGGATGAAAGCTCCAAGGATTATAAGGTGTTCCAGGCTTTCAGCGCTATAAAGCCCGGTTCGTCTGACAAGATTATTGTCCGGTGTGAGCTTGACCTGTTTGAGGAAGCCCTCGATTAAGGCAAGTATCTGATGACATAGTGTACAGCCCTGCGCTTTTGGCGCAGGGCTGTGTTTTTCCTTACAGCAGTATGCTTACTATGCCGTAAATCACCATTGCGGTTACAGTCAGAATCAGGTTCAGACAGTTTACATTGCCTGTTATCGGCTCACTCAATCGTGCTTCCTCCTCCTGCTCAAGTGACGCCAGGATAAGCAGATCCTCACTGTCGCGGCAGAGCTGATCGTCGAAAATAAAGCGGTCAAAAGTTTCAGTCATTTTATATATCCTCCCACAAAATTGAATTTTCGCCGGGTCATCTGTGATGGTTTTATGATAAATGTTTTGATGTGTCATAAAACGGACTTTTGGCCGGCGTTTGTTCTTCGTCACTTTATACGCAATCGGCGGATAAAATTCCATGATTTGTGCGCCATGGGGAGAATTTGGCCATTATTGGTTGACAAGCGCCGTGGTAAGTTTATAATAAACTTAGCGATTTCTTGGGGCGCATGCCCCGTGAATATATGGAGGAACATTATGCTTAATACCGAAAAGACGATGGACAAAATCGTTAACCTTTGCAAAAACCGCGGCTTCATCTTCGCCGGCAGTGAGATCTACGGCGGCCTTGCCAACACCTGGGACTACGGCCCCTTGGGCGTGGAGCTTAAGAACAATGTTAAGAAGGCCTGGTGGAAGAAGTTTGTTCAGGAAAATCCCTACAATGTGGGTCTTGATGCCGCCATCCTTATGAATCCTCAGACCTGGGTCGCCTCCGGCCATGTGGGCGGTTTCTCCGATCCTCTGATGGACTGCAAAGAATGTAAAGAGCGCTTCCGTGCCGATAAAGTTATTGAGGATTGGTGCAAGGAGAATGATTTTACCCTGCCCAAGCCCGTTGACGCAATGAGCAATGCCGAGATGAAGGCCTTTGTTGAAGAGCATAACATCGGCTGCCCCACCTGCGGCAAGCACAACTGGACCGACATCCGCCAGTTCAACCTCATGTTCAAGACCTTCCAGGGCGTTACCGAAGATGCCAAGAACACCGTTTATCTGCGTCCCGAGACCGCGCAGGGCATTTTTGTCAACTTCCAGAACGTCCAGCGCACTACCCGCCGCAAGCTGCCCTTCGGTGTCTGCCAGGTAGGTAAGTCCTTCCGTAACGAGATCACTCCGGGCAACTTCACCTTCCGCACCCGTGAGTTTGAGCAGATGGAGCTTGAGTTCTTCTGCACTCCCGGCACTGAGCTGGATTGGTTCAAGTACTGGAAAGAGTTCTGCCACAACTGGCTGCTGGAGTTGGGCGTCAACGGCGACAACCTGCGCCTGCGTGACCATGATCCTGAGGAGCTGAGCCACTATTCCAATGCGACCACCGACTTTGAGTTCATGTTCCCCTTCGGCTGGGGCGAACTGTGGGGCGTTGCCTCCCGCACCAATTTCGACCTGAACGCACATCAGACCACCTCCGGCAAGGATATGACCTATTTCGACCAGGAGAAGAACGAGCGCTACATCCCCTATGTTATTGAGCCTTCTCTGGGCGCAGACCGCGTGACCCTGGCATTCCTTGTGGATGCTTATGATGAAGAAGTTGTCGACGCCGCCAAGAATGATGTCCGCGTCGTTCTGCGTCTGCATCCGACCCTTGCCCCCTTCAAGTGCGCTGTTCTGCCCCTGAGCAAGAAGCTGGGCGACAAGGCAACTGAGGTCTATCACAAGCTGCAGAAGAGCTTCATGTGCGACTATGACGAGACCGGTTCCATCGGCAAGCGCTATCGCCGTCAGGATGAGATCGGCACCCCCATGTGCGTCTGCTACGACTTTGAGTCTGAGAACGACGGCTGCGTTACCGTCCGTGACCGCGACACCATGGAGCAGGTCCGTATTCCCATCGACTCTCTCGTGGCTTATATCAGCGAGCAAATCGCTTACTGATCCAACAACAACCCAATGCCCTTGGAGGCGAGCTTCCAAGGGCATTTTTGCAAAATCATCCTTTAATTTGAGGTATTGACATGAGTGACATTATTGCCGCCATAGCTACCGCCCACGGCGTGGGAGCCATCGGCATCATTCGCATGAGCGGTGACGGCGCGGTTGAACTGGCGGAGCGTGTATTTAAACCCATAAACGGCAAAAAGCTGTCTCAGGCCCGCGACCGTATGCTGGTTATGGGTGAACTGTATGGGGCGGACGGCGCGGTCATAGATCACTGCTTTGCTACAAAGAGCCGCGGCCCCCATAGTTATACGGGTGAGGATACCGTTGAATTCCAGTGTCACGGCGGCGTAACGGTTTTGAGCGAAGGACTGCGCAGCCTCTTTGCTACCGGAGCGAGGCAGGCATTGGCTGGCGAGTTCACGAAACGCGCCTTTCTCAACGGGCGAATGGACTTGGTGCAGGCGGAGGCAGTCATTGATCTTATCGACGCCCAGACCCCTGCCGCTGTTGCAAATGCCGCCGGGCAGTTGGGCGGCGCCATGAGCCGCAGGATAGAGGATATTTATTCCGGTTTGGTTGACATAATGGCACACTTTCATGCCGTGCTGGACTATCCCGACGAGGATATAGATCCATTTGAGGCGCGGGAAATAAGCGAGGGCGTTGCCAGATGGTCGAAAGAGCTTGGCAGGCTGCTGTCTACCTTTGACCGCGGACGACTAATGCGCGACGGAGTGCGCTGCGCCATTATCGGCAGACCCAATGCGGGCAAATCGTCGCTTCTGAACGCCATTGCCGGCTATGACCGGGCGATCGTTACCGACATCCCCGGCACCACCCGCGATACGATTGAGGAGCGGGTGCAGGCAGGCGGCCTTGTGCTGCGGCTTATTGATACCGCCGGAATGCGTGAGACGGGTGATGTTATTGAAGAAATGGGCGTTCAGCGGGCAGTAGAGGCGGCGAAAGGTGCGGAAGTGGTCGTGGCTGTGTTTGACGCGTCCCGGCCGTGGGATGCTGAAGATGATGCTGTACTTGCGGCCGCAAAACTTGCGGACAGGGCAATATATGTTCTCAGCAAGGGTGATCTGCCGCCCGTGATGGATACGGCGCTGCTGCCCGATACTGTGCTGATTTCTTCGGCAACGGGTGAGGGAATAGATGGGCTCGTTTCTGCCATATCCGCCCTCTTCCCCCAGGGCAGTGATACCGCGGCCGGCGAGATACTGACCAATCAGCGTCAGGCGGAGGCAGTGTCCCGCGCCTGCGCCGCATTGGGCAGCGCCGCCGATGCGCTGGCTTTGGGCTTTACCCCGGATGCGGTACTGGTGGGAGTGGAAGAGGCTCTTGCTGCCCTTGGAGAACTAAGCGGAAAGACTGTCAGAGAGGATGTGACGAGCCGCATTTTCCAACGCTTTTGCGTAGGGAAGTGACAGCGATGGAGGGAACAAAATGGCTGAACAGAAGTCTAAAATACAAATTGGGATGAGCGTCCGCAGTCTTGTACTCAGTGCTGTGTGCCTTGCGCTGTGCATGGTGTTGCCTTTCCTTACGGGTCAAGTGCCTCAGATCGGCGGTATGCTTTGCCCCATGCACATACCCGTACTGCTGTGCGGATTTATCTGCGGTCCGTGGTACGGTATGGTCATCGGAGTCATTGCGCCCCTTCTGCGCTTTGCTGTTTTCGGTATGCCGCCCATTTATCCTACAGGCATTGCCATGTGCTTTGAGCTTGCGGCTTACGGTCTGGTTTCGGGTGCCATGTATAAGCTGTTGCCGAAAAAGACGGTGAATATCTGGGTGTCGCTGGTGACGGCCATGCTATTGGGCCGTGTTGTCTGGGGCTGTGTGCGTGCGGTCATTTCCGGAGTGGGTGGTGCCGCCTTCACATGGACAATTTTCCTTACAGAGGGGTTTGCCAATGCTGTTCCGGGCATTATAGTACAGTTCATACTGATTCCCGCGATTGTACTGGCTCTGCGTGCTGCACGGCTTATAAAGTAAAGACTGACAGGCGGCGCTTCGGTGTTGCCCTGAGCTTGCAATTTACTGGGTGCTGTGGTATTATTCCCAGAGCATTACAGTTTCGGAGGAAATATGAACGTCTACGATTTTGACGGTACATTGCGTTATGGCGATACCACAGCAGATTTTTACCTGTGGTGTCTTGTGCATCATCCTGCAATATTTGCCGATCTTCCGGGGCTTGCGGTAAAGGCTGTTAAATGGTATTGCGGCAAGGCAACAAAGCTGGAATTTAAGCAGCATATGTACCGCTTTTTGCGCCGCGTGCCTGATATTGACGGTGAGTTGCAGAAATTCTGGCTCCAGGCCCGCAAAAAGATGATGGATTGGTATACGCCTCACGAGGGGGATGTTATCATATCCGCCTCACCGGAGTTTTTGCTTGCACCCATGTGTGAAGAGCTTGGCGTTGCGCTGATCGCGTCCCGTGTCGATCCAAGAACAGGCGTGTGTGACGGCCTTAACTGCCATGGGGAGGAGAAGGTTCGCCGATTCAGACAGCTGTATCCGGATGCCTGGGTGGATGAGTTTTGTTCCGATTCCCTGTCCGACACTCCGCTGGCACTGCTGGCGGACAGGGCATATCTGATTCGCGGCGGGAAAAAACACAAGTGGATGGAAGCCGGCAGAACAGTTTAATTCTGCTGCCGGGATCCGCATTAGGGCATAGTAGATTATTTTTGGAGGATGTTATGGCAAAAATAAAAGATGGCGCTGAGCAGCCGAAGAAGGGCAGGAAGGGCAGAAAAGTACTTATCGTACTGTCTGTGATTCTTGCTGTTGTGCTTGTGTTTTTGGGTGGATTGTATGCCGTTTTTTACCATTTTTATTCCAAGCTCAATTACGATACCGGGTTGAGTGAGGAAGAGCTTCAAACGGCAATAGATAACTACGATCCAGAAGGTTTTCTTGAACCTGAGGATGTGATTGCGGCGGAAAATCCTCAGAGCGGCAATATTCAAGTTGCAACCGAGGACGAGGTTGTCTCTTTTCAGGATGAGATTCTTGCACAGATAGAAGCCAACGGAGGAAGCACCATTTCGGATAAAAATGTATGGAATATACTCCTTATCGGTACTGACTCCCGTACAGACAGCAATAAGGCCCGTTCCGATGCAATGATCCTCGTCTCTGTCAATAAAAGCACCATGCAGATCACCATGACCAGCTTTATGCGCGACACTTATGTGTATATCCCTGATCTGGGATGGTATAACCGTCTGAATGTCCCATGCACAGTGGGCGGCCCTATGATGCTTGTTAATACCATCGAGCAGAATTTTGGCATCGAGATCGATAACTATGCAATGGTTAACTTTTACTCTTTCATTGATGTTATAGATGCTGTAGGCGGGGTAGATGTTGAGATTCTTGCAGAGGAGATCCCGTATCTCAATAGCAATCTTAACGAGCAAAACAAGCTGCTTGGACAGGACAGGAAGAAGGATTGTCTTGAAGATTCCGATGCCGGTATGCTGCATCTCAACGGCAATCAGGCGCTGGCCTATGCACGCATCAGAAAGCTGGATGGCGACAGTGCCCGCACAGCGCGTCAGCGTGCAGTACTCACTGCCCTTATGCAAAAGGCGATGACACTTTCTCTTACTGAGCTCTACGATCTGGTAAATACTGTATTGCCTATGGTTTCCACAGACATGACACAAAACGATTGCCTGTCAATAATTGTTAATGCTGCCGCTTATTTGAGCTATGATATTCAATCGCTTTCTCTTCCTGCAGAGGGCACATATTTTCTCGCGCTGGTGGAAAATATGTCAGTCGTCAAGGCTGATCTTGAAGAGTGCAAGAGAATACTGCATGAGACAATTTACGGCATTACTGAGTAGTTATTTCCCGGCCGGAGGTTGAGTTAAAAGTGATGAAGAATAATTCAAACCGAGGCAAATTTGCAAACTGGTATTTTAAGGCGCATATATGCCCTGCGGCAGCCATGGTGATCGTGGCTGCCGCTGCGCTTGTTGCATATGTGGCTGTCACGGCGTCTCCGGCGGCGGTTCGTTTTTGCATCGACCATATATCCCGCCCGCTGCGAGAAATTTTGGGCACGATCAACTCCTTTATACCCCTGTCGGTGATGGAACTCATGTACGCCGCTGCCGCACTGTGGCTTGTGTTGCACATACTGCGCACTGTTTTGATCCTTTGTGCCTGTCACAGCGCCGCGCTTCGCTTCAAGTCGCTGGCTCTCAGGCTATTGCTGCTTGTGGCGGTGGTGCTGATGTTTGTGTCCGGATATTGCTGGCTGTGGGGAATGGACTATAACGGCGACAGCTTTTCTGTGCGCAGCGGAATTGATGCCCGGCCGGTAACCGCCCAAGAGGTTTATCAGGTGGCAAGCCTATTTCTTTATAACGCCAACCGCCTGTCCGTGCAGATGCCCCGTGACGAGAGTGGAGCTTTCGCTGTCGCTTATGAGGATATACTGTCCGGCTGCACCCATGCGTACGACAACGCGCAGGAGGTATTCCCCCTGCTGACAGGCAGGTCGCGCATGCCGAAGCCGATGGTGGCCTCCGAATTAATGAGCTGGCTGGGTTTTACCGGCGTATACTTCCCCTTCACAGGGGAGTCGAACATCAATGTGGATATGCCGACCAGCCTTATGGCAATGACCGTCTGCCACGAGCTTGCTCACCAACGTGGGGTATATGCTGAGGATGAGTGCAATTTCCTCGGCGTGTTTGCCTGCATAACCTGTGATGACCCGGTTTATCAATACTCCGGCTATTTCGGCGGGCTGATCTACCTAATGAATGAGCTGTATAAGCTGGATAAGGACGCCTGGATGGAGCTCCGCGGCGGATTCACACCCCAGCTTGAGGCCGATTGGGCGGAAAATAACGCCTACTGGCGCAGCTATCAGGGCGCCGCGGAAGAAATCGCCGGCGAGATATATGACAGCTACCTTAAAGCCAACGGGCAGGAGCTGGGCCTGCTCAGCTATGATGCCTGTGTAAAGCTGTTGGTGGCCTATTTTAAGTGAAGACCGAAAATGTACAGCGCCGGAGGAAAATCCCTCCGGCGCTGTTGCCCGTCAATATTGAAAATATACTACGTTACTGTAGCAGTCCATCGCACAGCACGGCGCCCTCGTTTGAGCCATCAATGGCCGGATACTGTATGGTTAAGTAGTTAACTCCTGTAACATCAATCTCGAAATACTGGGGATCGCATCCGTCCTGCATAATATTTGAACCGAATACCAGTATGCCGTCACAGTAAATCTCGATAACTTTCTCCACATCGGTGCCTATCATGGAATCCGGCAGGATAACCGTGCCGCTGAAGGTACTGTATAGTCCGTTCAATTCATAGGTCACATAGAACGGATCAACAGTAGAGCCGTCAAGATGCAGCCCGTATCTGTAAGTGTTGCCCTGATTGTCTCTCACCGGACCGTCAATGTGCCCGATGGCGTCATAATCCCAGGGGTCGTTGTTGCCGTCACTGTAATACCTGTCCTCGTGCAGCCACAGCTTGCCGAATTTTTCATAGAATGGCATCTCGTTGATATATTGCGACAGCACTGCCGTTGTACTCTGCGGCCGGAAAGTGCAGCCGTTCACACCGCTGATACTATCCAGCATGAAGTAAGAGTATTCAACCGCCATCATATAGAACTCGATGCATATCGGATCGCCATCCGGATCGTACTGAACATCAGTGGGGAAGAAGGCCACTACATCGTATACCTTACCATCCGGCGTTGTCAGATTGCCCAGCAGCGAGTATGACGGATGGTATGTATAGTCACTGTCCTGCAGGCTGATGTTCATCACAAGCCCGCCGTAACCTGCCTCATGGGCGTGCAGCTCTCTGATTCTGATGCTTTCTCCGTCTGAGTCTATCTCGACAACAAGGTGGTCGAACAGTTCCGTGGGCATTTCCAGGGAAAACAGACCACTGCACAGTAGGTAATTCCCGTTGCCGGCATCCCATACGCCATCGGGTATGTAATCACCATCCCCGGAAGGTGCGGTGTCCACAGTTGCCTCCGTCTGCTCGGTGTCGGGCACCTCTTCCGGTTCCGCTGCGGCGGCAGATCCGCTGCCGGGTGTGGGCTGCCTATCTTCCGAGGGGGCCTCGCTGTCTGTGGCGGGTGCGTCAGCGGAGGGAGAATCTGCCGGCTGCTCGTCGCCTGATGCAGGTCTGTCGCTGTCAGCGGCGGAAGATGTGCTGCCTGTACCGCCATCCTCTTCGTCACTTTCGTCGCCCTCGTCATCCTTATCTTTGTCCCTGTTGCCGCGCTCGTCATCATCGTCCGCAGAAGCTGCGTCACTTGAGAAAACGGCGGCGAAATCCCAATCGTTATCGATCATAAACCTTACGCCGAAGAACATGGCAGTTGCCAGAAGCAGGGCGGCAATGATTATAATCGGTATAAGCCAGTTTTTTTTACCGCTGCTCTTTTTCGCGGCAGGAGCGGCTTTTATCACGGGAACAGCGGCGCAGAAACAATCGCATATAAAGCGCGCATCCGCTTCATGTACACGGCACGCGTTCACCATATGTGCTATGACCTGCTCGGCGTGTGCGGCTCGCTCCTTCCTGCTTATGCCGCCCTGACATAGGTATGTGTTGCCGCCGCTGCGCACAAACGCATCAACAAGCGGTGCGAAGGTGGCCAAACTCGGCTGAGAAGGGCTGAAATGCTGCAGCAGAAATGTGCCGTCTGCCACCGCGTCGCTGCCGTAGCGGGCATAGAAATCACTGAACGCACCGGTCAGTGCGGCCTTGGGATCGGTAGCCAGCGGCTGCTGTGTCAGCTTCTGTAACGGTGGTGCGGGCGGATTGACGGGTGCAGTGGGCTGCGCCGCGGCTGCCAGCTGCGCACCACAGAAGGGGCACCATTTGGGATTAGCAGCGTTGTTCGGCAGCTGCCTGCCACATTTAGGACAGTTCATGTATGAAACCTCCATCGAGTACAGATGTTCTGTATTTCCGTATAAATATATAGTAACACTGCCACCGCCAAAAGGCAAGCAAAAGGCCCGTCCGGATTAAAGCGGACGGGCTCTGGTGTATTCAGTTTTTGTGGTTGATCTTTCTGCATAATTCAGCTGCCGGTTGCCTGGTTTCACACAAACAGCTCATGCAGATAGTTGTTTTCAAACATATCCCGCATTGCGTAATAACGCTCGTGC
>JAZUPH010000070.1:0-14724 GCA_045605145.1 Oscillospiraceae bacterium
CAGGCGTATATGTCAGCAACGGATGTCTCCATTCTTTCTGTGACGCAGACGGCCCGGCGGCATGTTATGCCTGTGTTCATTGCAACATCTGTTACTGCGGCGCTGCCGCAAGAGATTATAACAATATCTGCCGGGTACATGGTTCCGTTGGCAAGTGCAACCCCGCTTACAGAGGTATGACCTGTTATTTTGCTGACTACGGCGCCTGTTACGACCTTTATCCCGCAGTCATTGGCAGACTCTACCAACCTTTGAGCGGTTTCGTCATCCAACTGCCGTGCCATAATTTTGGGCATCGACTCAAGAACGGTGACGGAAAGTCTCATTCTACTTAGCTCTGAGGCCATTTCAAGGCGGAGTACGCCGCCGCCGATAACAACGGCTTTTTTTGCCCTCGCCATATCAGACCACAGCCGCCTCAAATCATTGATATTGCGTATTGCAAACACGCCCGGCAGATCTTTGCCCGGAATGTTGGGGATAATGCATTTTGCCCCCATAGCGTAGATCAGCTTGTCATACTTCATGGATTTGCCATTGTTAAATGTTGCGGTCTTTTTAATTGCGTCAATAGCGTTGACGGAAGTGCCGGAATAAAAGCGGACGCCGTTGTCTTCAAACCACTGTGCGGGCTTTACTATTATATTTTCCTTCTCCTGTGCGGCGACCGCCATATTTTTTGAGAGCATCGTCCTGTTGATAGGCAGGCTGTCTTCTGCTGATACTATAACAATTTTGCCTGTTTTGTCCCTCTTTCGGATAGCTTCCGCGGCTGAGAGGGAGGCAATGCCGCCGCCGGCGATTAGATAAGTCCTGTCAGTGTCACATGCATAGCCCACTGCCTCTTCCTCTACGGGTACGCATTTGTCTGCGCCGAGCTTGCAGACGGGGCAGATGCCTAAGGCAGCATCGAATATCTCTCCGCAGATTGGGCATCTGACCAGCTTTGAACTGTGCGTGTTGGGCTTGTTCTGAAGCACACAGCCGTAATTATAGCCATATTCGTATGCGGCAGATAAGGCGGCGCTGTCCGCCTCGTACTGCTGGGTGAAGCTGTTATCAAACACGGCCAGCTTAAGCTGGCGCAGCCTTTCGGCAATGTTTCCAACCGCATCGTTGTTCCATGTGTATGTGCCGAAGACCGCGGCGGGTTTGCCATCGAAATCAAAGCGGTTCAAGTGTGTGAGCAACTCCCACACTTTTGGATGTGCATCGCCGTCGATGCAAGGCGTCCCCACAAGTATCCCCTTTGCATTTTTCAGCGCTGCCACTGCTGTCCGGCTGTCTGTCACAGCCAGATCGATCAATGCGGCGTCCAGATCCCGGCTGTCGAGTATGCCGTCTGCTATTCTTTCCGCAATTGCTTCTGTGCTGTTACAGCCCGATACAAACACTATTCCGACGGTGGGCTTAGTGTATTCTGTGGCAGGGTTATGTTGCTGTGTTTCTTTGCCGGACACAGTGCCCGCATTCCCGGCGTCTGCAATCAGATATGCGCCCTTGCCGCGCTGTGACACGGTGGTGAAGCTGACTTTGCAGTTTCCTACCTGTACGGTAGTGTTGTCGCGCACCCAGGTGCAGTGAAAAGCATCGCCCAATATGGCTGCAAGTATATGCGCTGTATACGGCGCGGCGTATACCATGCCATCGGGGTGTGCATCCAAAAAGCTTTGTACACATTTGGGATAAGGGTTTGCACTGCAAAGTATGAGGATTTCGGCATCAGGCGCGCTGTCAAGCCATTGGCGTGCGTAGCAGGCAGGGACAGTGTCAAACAGTGCTGTCCGCTTGCCGGAGGACAGAACACTGAAGGTATGTCCGTGTAAATCTTTTGTTATTATTGTTCCCTTGTCCATATCTGATCCCCATTTAACGCCCGCCAAAGGACTTTTTATCTTTTGTCGGCATGAGTGACTTGAAGGTGCGCAGCCCTCTTATGGGTACAGGGGCATATTCAAAGCTGGTGTCCAGAATAATGAGGGTGTCAGCCGGGCAACCAAGATAGCACTGGCCGCAGCTTTGACAGTTTTCCGGGTAAGCGATAACCGATTTATTCAGCTTTGCGTCATAATAAAACACGTCCATAGGGCAGCGATTTACGCAATTCTGGCAGCCGATACAGGCGTCATAGTCTTTTCTTGCTACACTCATGGTTTCTTTCCTTTCTGCACAGCCGGCTTATAAACCTTCTCTTCGGGTATGCCCAATGCTTCCGCTTCACCGGGGAACAGGAGTACATAGCGCTTCTCGTGCGGTTGGTCAAGATCACCTTTCCATGCTTCGGGAATGTCTATTTTCTTGCAGACGACCTCGCCCGCCTCGTTCTTAAACACACCCACATGGCACAGCCAGTTTTCATCGTCGCGGTAGGGGTAATCCTCTCGATAGTGCATTCCGCGGCTCTCAGTACGGAACAGGTTGGCTTTCAGCTTCATTTCCGCAGACAGCACCTTGTGCTTGGCTTCAAGGCACAGGCGAAGATCGTGCCCGGAATAGCCCATGAGCATGGGAATCATCTTGTCCCTGATGATTTCCACCTGCATCAGTGCGGCCGTGAGCGATTTCTCGCTTTTTACAATATGTACGCCGGCGTCCACCATGATATTGCGCAGTTTCTCCACAACCAAGTTAGGATCAACGCCCTTTTTCCGCTTTGACGGGGCAAAAATCTCATCAATTATTGCCTGCACCTGTTTTGGGTCCTGTTCCTGCGCCTCATTTTCCTCGGCATACACTGCCGCAGCCTTGCCGGAATGATTGCCCATAATGCAGCAACCGGGGTGGTTGGTCTGCACGTTGAACATTGCACCGTTTACCTGACTGCCGTAAATGCCGTTGCCTGCGACATACAAGCCGGGGAAGCCTGTCTTGCCATCGCGGTCATCCCAGCCGCAGAACACGCCGCAGCTCATCTGACTGTTCATGCCGGGGGCGGCACCGAATACATCGCGCACACGCTCACGGCTGCGCTTGTAGCCCGTCTTTCGCGGATCACTTTCGCCGTACTCATTGGTGATAATTGTTGTTGCGCCTGTAAATGCACTCTGCCACTCGTCACCGCACTGGGGCTCCAGTCCCTCAAGAACGGAATTGAGACGGAAAGTGATCTTGCTGCGGGATTTTTTGTAAACATAGTCGTCAATGTCAGCCGCTGTTGCGCCGATTGCACTGCCGCCCATGTTTTCGCTGTACTCCCAGCTATTGTTGTAGAAGTAGTTACCGGGGGCATATGATGCGGTTTGGTGGAAGTCGTCAAATTCTTTGCCCACTACCGGAAGACCCAAATTGACGCAGATATATTCACCGTCAAAGGTGTCTTCGCTGGTGGGATAGCCGGTGGGCTTCATTGAGCCGGTGCCGGTGCACATACAAATTGCCTTGCTTTTAAATGTGATGGGCGTTGCGCTTTTTACATGGAAGCCAACGCCGCCGGAGATTTTGCCGTCTGTTGTTGTTACATCCACAAACATTGTGTGGTGCACGACGGGTATCCCGTACTTTTCAAGCACGCCCATCCACTTTTCCTGGCGCATGAGGCTCAAAAACTCTGTGCGATAGCCCTTGGGGTCCCAGTTGTCCCAATAGCCGCTCTCTTTCGCGGTGGGGTACTGCTCCATGAAGCCGAATTCTCTGTTTTCCTCCACCACCTGCGCGGATTCTTCCAGCCACATATCAAACCAGTCGAGATTTGCGATGTATTCACCGCCGCGCTGTGCAGCCAGCATGCTTCCCTCGCGTTCGTCAAAGTCTTTGAGGAAATATGTTGCGCCCTGCGAGAATGGTGACAGCCCCGAGAAGCCCGGCATACCTTTGTCCACTACTATGACATTGGCACCGTTCTTCTTTGCTGTTACTGCGGCATGCAGACCGGCCCAGCCGCAGCCGATGACAAGTACATCACAGCTGTATTCAGTCACTTCCGGCGGGGGAACCTCCGGAAGATACTGGCGCTCAATGAAAATGTGCTCACCTAAACCGGAGGTGGTATCTTCCGCATACGGGCCGGATTGTCCGTAAATATTGTTTTGCTTTGCGTTTTTGAAACTGTCGTTCATACATCATCGCCCCTTATGTTGCTTTATGTAAAAAGTATAGCATTGATGTCGCAGAATCAGAAATGCCAAAACTGTTAAAACGCGAAGGATATATAACAAATTTGTTATATATCCTTCGCGTTTCTGACAAGTATGCTGCGTAACGCTGCAATTAATATATTGTTATCATCTTCGCGCCATGCAAAAGCCGCAAAATTACTGTCTTCCTCATCTTCAAAGCGCTCGAGCGGCAGAAATGATATGTTCGCTTCGCTGTCATACTGAGATACGTGCCCCGTAATGCCAATACCACCACCGAGCTCTGCCTGAAGCATCATTTCTGCCAGCTGGTCGACAAGTGTCTCTCCCCGCGGCTTAACATTGTGTATTTCCAACTGCCTGTGTATCTGGCTGTATGTGAATTCCTCAATAGATTTCAAAAACAGCAGATGCCTGCCGTCAAGATCTGAAAGGGAAATCGTGCTCTTTTTTGACAGGGGATCATAACGAGGGACGATTACATGGCGATATAACGGAGCCAGCCGTGTCGTGCTTAGCCCCTCTACCAGTTGTGCACTGTGCTCAAAAATAACGGCGCAATCCAAATCCCTGCTTTGTATTTTAAACACGGCATCTCTGGATGTCAGCTGAGATAAATGAATAACGACTTGCGGGAATTCGTCCTTAAACTGCCTCAATGCCGTTATCAGCCATGGCGCCGGTCCTGTGGCGCTGTTGAATCCTACTGAAAGCTCTTTGGTTCCGTTAATGTTATCGTCCAACAGCCTGTCGTACTCGCGCAGTATTTTGTTTACGTGCGCCAGACACAGCTCGCCTTCGGGCGTAAGGCGCGTCCGTCTTGTGCTGCGCTCAAAAAGGCGCACATTCCATTCCCGCTCAAGAGAGGCAAGGATTCTGCTCATAGCGGGCTGGGCAATGTGGTATTTCTGCGCGGCGGCAGTAAAGTTAAGGGTTTCGGCCGCAGTCTTGAAGCAGCGCAGATGCTCGATAGTTACGTTCATAAAATACGCCACCATTTAATTTATGATGATTTTATTATAAATGGATCCGATATGGCGCGCAAGTGGCATTATGCATATTTTCGCTGCTGCGCTTCGCCGAATGACGAGCATTGTCCTTCCTTTTCATAGCGGCAGGTATTTATTTCAGAAGTTCATCTGTCAAACGCAGGACTTCCGGCGCGATGCGCTCCCTCTCTCTTTTCAGGACGCGGTTATACACAGGATAGGCCAGAGCTATCATTATCATGCCGATAATACCCACCGGGATGCCGATGAGGGTGGCGAACTGACCCAGCGACGCACCGAACTCGGTCATGACCATGCTCATGCCGCAGCCCATTACCAATGCGCCGACCACGCCGACAGCGATAGACCACGACTGCGCCTTTTGGGATGCGCTGTTGTCCAGCCTGCGAAGCAGGTCCATCTTATCCTCCTTCCGGGGAAGATACTTGCTGCGGATATTCTCAATTTCCTGCTGCCGGGCAGCAGAATAGGTGAAGCTGAAGTTGTCTTTATTGTCCATTTATATTTCTCCTGATTGCTTTTGTCGCTTTAACGATCAGCGTAATGGAAAGGGCCACCACGCTGATGCTGACGCCTGCGCCGGTAAGAATAATGAAAATGCGCTGATTGTCCGGTGACATATCCGCGCCGAACTGGGCAAACATTGCCGTCTCCAGGTTCAGTACTGAGACCAGCGCAGCCGACAGGCTGACGATTTTTGCTGTGGACATGACCGGGCTTCCCAAAGCGCGATATTTGATAATATCCACAATGGCGTGGGTGGTGGAATAGAATGTGTACATCGCCATCACATAGATCATCATGCCGGTATATTCATAACCGCGGTCCAGGTACAGGATCATCAGCACCGCAGAACTCAGTGACAGGTTCACCAACAGCAGGATGCAGGCACAGATCCTTGACACGCGCCACTCCCTTAAAATGCTTGTACCTATCTCATTGCCGCGTACATATCTGACCAGCAGAAAACGCATAACAGCCATGATCGTATAATAAACAGCCAATACCACGAACCACCAGCTATGGCTGAATGTCCATAACCATAGGTTGATCCCCACATATAAAAGGCTGATGGCCAGAGATAAATATAGGGAAATTTTGGTGCGGAATACTTTGTCCGTCATATAGCGCTTGCCCAGCGGATTATCATAGATCTTCTGCTTGATGGTGCCGTATTGTTTGGGAAGCACCATAGCACAAAAGACAGTTACAACGGTAAGGGCGTAAAACGCCAGAACATACACAATATAGGCGGGGATACTCTCTTCCATCCCTTTGACGAAAATAAGGGTCAGCGCCGTAGCGCTGATTATAACAAGGACCACCATCAGCCAAAGAGGAGGGAACAGCAGTTTCCTCCCGATTCTTTTCCAATCCATATCAGCTCCTCCCGATTTTGATGGTGAAGGTACTGCCCTGACCGCTGATGCTTTGGACGCCGATCTCGCCGCCCAGAATATCAACAACGCGCCTCACCAGTGCCAGGCCAAGCCCGTTGCCTTGTGTTGCGTGGGATGTATCTCCCTGATAAAACTTTTCGAAAATATGCTGTCCCACCTCGTAGGTCATGCCGCAGCCCGTGTCCCGGACGGAAACGATCACATGGTTGCCGTCTGTTTTCAGACTTATGCCGATGGTGCCGTTGTCCGGCGTGAATTTCACTGCGTTGGAGATGAGATTGTTCCACACAAGGCTCAACAGCTCCCCGTCGGAGCGGATGCGCACAGAGTCCTCAATATCGGTTTCGATGTTCAGATTTTTCCTCTCCCACGCATCCTCAAACTGCAGCAGGCATTGACAAAGCTGTTCACCCAGATCGTATTCATCACGCTTGGGGAATATCTGCTGGTTTTCCAGCTTGTTGAGCTTCAAAATATTGGTGATAAGCTGAGCCAAACGCCGTGCAGACGCAGAAATTGCCCTGGCGTACTCGTTTTTCTCGTCCTCTGTGATGCCGGGGCGCTGCAGCATGGCAGCGTAGCTGCCCATCACAGCCAGGGGCGTTTTCAGCTCATGGGAAACATTTGCGATGAAATCCGTGCGCAGGGTTTCAGTTCCCGACAGCTCCATTGCCATTTTGTTGACCGCATCGGCGATCTGATTAAAGCCCTCCATCCCGGGGCCGTGCAGCGGTGCAACGCGAACCGAGAAATCGCCCTGCATGATTTTTATCGTGGCTTCGGTAATGATCTTTACAGGACGATCCACCATCGTCTTGCGGCGCATATAGTCGATGCTTCCGAAGATCAGGGTAATCAGCAGCACATTGCCGAAGGTCAGCTTGGCGGCCATGGCAATATTACCCGCATCAAAAACAAGCCCCATGGAATCAGCCAGAACGTTCAAAAACAGCATCATGCAGCAGCTGACCGCAAAAGCAACCGTCAGGAAAAAGACAATGTAGTTGTTGCTGGCTTTCAAAACCTGCCGAAAAGTCAGTTTCTTCATTTGATTACCGCCTTGTAACCCAGCCCGTGCACGGTTTTGATTTCAAAATCGTCGCAGTCAGCCAGCTTGCTTCTTAGCTTGGTCATGTACACATCCACCGCTCTGGGTGCGGTTTCTGTGTCCGCGTCCCAAAATTCGTCCATCAGCTGCTGCCGGGTGAAGGTTTTCTTGGGATAGGACAGGAGCTTATACAGAATGTTGAATTCGCGGTTGGTAAGGGCGATTTCTTCACCCGCCAGCATGGCCGTGCGCTCATCCGCATCCATGGTGAAGCTGCCAACTTCCAGCTTGCGGGAGGACGCTATCTTCGCCCGCCGCAGCAGTGCGCCGATGCGAAGAAACAGCTCATCCAGATCGATGGGTTTTACCATATAATCGTCCACGCCGATGCGATAACCCCGCTGCTTGGATGCGAAATCGTCCCGCGCGGTCATAAACAGTATGGGGATATTTTCGTTGAGGGTGCGTACGGTTTTTACAAATTCAAAGCCGTCAATGCCGGGCATCATAATGTCCGAGACGATCAGATCAAACATTGCAGAATACATGGCATCGTACGCATCGCCGGCGTTAAGACAGCCGGTGGTCTGGTAACCGCTGGCGTTTAAAAAAGAACAGACCGTGCGGTTGAGATCTCTGTCGTCCTCCACAACCAAAATCTTGAACATGGCACACCTCCACGGGATATTATCATCAATTATATATTGTAACAGGAAAATGTTAAAGTATTGTTTATGTTTTTCGTTTCGTTGAAAAAGGATGCCGCCCAGGGTTACGGGCGGCATCCTTTTTGCTTGTATTGCTTTACACCAGACTTGTCTTTTTCAAAATCAGATTGCCTGCCGCGCCCAGACCGAATCCCAGCAGCAGTGAGCCTGCAAAACAGCCAAGCATGTGTACGATATTTGCATCCAGCGGGGTCAGCATGGGGATCATCATGAACAGGAACATTGCGCTCATCATGGAGCCGACCAGGCTGAGCCAAAGCCTGGCCTTGCCTACTATGCCCCACAGCAGGAACAGCGCCACGAAGATGCCGATCAGCAGTATCTTGGCAAGCAAACACATGACGAGGTTTGCAATATTGAACCCATCCATGGTAAAGGGCAGACCGGATATAACGCCGCCCAGCAGAGAACCCGCAAAAAACGCCAGAATCATCAGTGCACCGCCCGCAAAGCATACCAGTGTTTTCGAGATCACATAGTCGCTTTTTCCGGCACGTATGGTGAAAAGATTCTTGCAGTAGCCGCTGCGAAAATCGTCGGAAACGAAGACGCACACAAGCACCGACACGATGAAATACAGCAGGTTGATATTGCACATGGATGTCATATCCATAGACGCGCTCATCCCTGCGGAGCTGACGGTGCCGATGATCTGCCAAACATTCTCGAAGCCTTCCACCACTGTTTCCGCGCCGGTCTGAGGGTTGACGGAAACACTGCCGTCCATCATGGTGGTCATGACCAGAATCAGAATGGGCATTACCAGGCAAGCGCCCACCATGATGTACACAAGGGGCTGGGTAAACATTCTGCAAAAATCCACCTTCAGCATGGTGCGTAGCCTTTTGCCGAAACTGTTTTTCATATCACTTACCCTCCTTCATAAGATCCGTGTAGTACTCCTCCAGACCGATCTTGGCGGTCTTTAATTCACTGACCAAAATGCCGTTGTCGTACAGATATGTTACGATTTCCTCGGTCGTTACTGGATCGTATACGCGCAGGAAACCGGCTTCGTCTTTCTCCACGCGGGAGTATTTGCAGCTCAGCAGGTTTTTTGCCCTGCCCATTTCCTTTGCCTGCAAAGCCGTATAGGTGCGACAGTTGGCCTCCAGTTGGGCGGCCGTCATTTCCTTGATCATTCTGCCGCCGCGGATAATGCCGTAATGGGTCGCCACCTTTTCAAGCTCCCCCAACACATGGGAGGAGACAAGAATAGTGGTTCCCGCCTTTGCTATGTCTGTCAGTGTCTCCCGGACGATGCGCATGCCGTCCACATCCAGGCCGTTGATAGGCTCGTCCAAAACAAGCAGCTTGGGGTCTCCCAGAAGCGCCATGGCAATACCGATGCGCTGCTTCATGCCCAGAGAACAATTCTTATATTTGTTGCCGGCGGCACCTTCCATGCGAACCAGCTTCAAAACCTTCCGGACTTCCGCTTCTGCGTCTTTTATGCCCAGATTTGCAGCCTGCAGCAGCATGTTGTTCCACACGGTGTAGTTGGGAAAACAGCCGGGAGCTTCGATCAGTACGCCCATTTTGGCACGGATATCCGCGTCGTTGTGGGATTTGCCAAACAGCTTGATTGAGCCTGATGTTTCATGTATCAGCCCGCAGATGATCTTTTCAGTGGTGGATTTGCCGGAGCCGTTCTCGCCGATGAATCCGTAAATGCTGCCCACCGGAACGGTCATGTCCAGGCCTTTGAGCGCCTGCTTTTCTTTGAAGTTTTTGCATAAGCCTTTGATTTCTATTGCATTCATCTTTTCAATCTCCCATCAATACACATCACATTTGGAGAGGAGGTATGTACCGAGCATATTGTAAATAATTGCCCACACAAGCGAGCACACAAGGCAAACCGGCAGAGTAACAATACTGGCTGACAGGCAGGCATACACCGACGCGCCGTACAGGAAAGTGTTGAGAAGAGGGCTGTTTCCCATGATTGCCGCCGCGCCGATTACCAGGATGCCGGTGCCGAAGAAAAAGGATGATGCAATGGAAATACCAAACTGCTTGCGGAAGATGACATTCAGGAAAGTGTACAGGCTTGCCCAGCCCAGGCTCATAATCATCTTGCTGAGGATAGCGATCAGCAGCGACCCTGCATTGACGGAGAAATCAAGGCCCACCAGCAAACCGGCGGCGAGCGCGCCGAGCAGATAAGTAACGCACATGCAGGCCATGGCAAAGGCGCAGGACACAGTTTTGCTGAGCATGTAATCCTGCTTCTTGGCGTGTGTGGTGAACAGCTGCTTGACATAGCCGCTGCGGTAATCGTGTCCGATAAAGATGGAAACCATGATGCCGCCGAATATGAACACCATGTTCATATTGGCATACTCGCCAATATCTGAGAACACATAAATGGGGGTATCTGCGGCGATGGCATTCCAAACATTGGTGTACAGCAGTACGCCCGCTTCACCTGTCTGGGGATTTTCCATGCCGCCGGTGCCCAGGATCATTGCGGGGATAATTGCGGCGATTCCCAGGAAAATATAAAACATGGGGGTGTGGAAAAGGCGGTAGAAGTCCACGCCCAGCATGCCCCTCAGACGCCTGTAAAAGCTGGGGGATTCAAAATGAAGTTCGCGGCTCATCGATTACTCCTCCTTTTTGCTCATCAGTTCGATGTAGTATTCTTCCAGACCGATCTTATTCTTTTGAATCTCACTGACCGGGTGGCCGTGCCTCATCAGCACATCCACGATTGCTTCCACTTCGTCCACATCGTAGACCCGAAGGTAATCTTCCTCGGCACGCACATCGGAGAACCTGCTCTTCAGAACTGCCTTTGCGCCGTTCATATCCTTTGTTTTCAGAGATACAAAGACCCGGGCACGGCCTTCCAGTTCCTGCGCTGTCAGTTCCATGATCATTCTTCCCTGGCGGATGATGCCGTAATGGGTGGCGATCTTCTCCAGCTCACCCAGCAGATGAGAGGAAACGAGAACGGTGCAGTTATAATTCTTTGTGATATCCACCAGAATCTCCCGCATGAGCCGCATACCGTCGGTGTCCAAACCGTTGATGGGCTCGTCCAGTATCAGCAGAGCCGGGTCTCCCAAAAGCGCCATGGCAATGCCGATGCGCTGTTTCATGCCCAGAGAGCATTTTTTGAATTTTAACTGGGCATGCTCCTCCATACGGACGATTTTGAGAACACGAAAAATTTCCTCGTCCGCGTTTTCGATACCAAGATTGATGCATTGCATCATCAGATTCTGATACACGGAAGAACCGGGGAAGCAGCCGGCGTTTTCAATCAGCGCGCCGACTCTGGCTCTAACACCCGGATCGGTATAATCACTGCCGAAGAGCCTGAGCTCGCCGCTGTCAGGCACCAGATGTCCGCACAGCAGCTTCATAGTTGTGGATTTGCCGGAACCGTTTTCGCCTATAAAGCCGTATATTGAGCCAACAGGGACGGTCATGTTAAGTCCGTCCAGAGCGTACAGACCGCGAAAACTCTTGCTGAGTCCGCGGATTTCAATTGCATTCATTGTGATGTTTTCCTCCTTCTGCATATTTACAGCATAGGTGCAAAAATTCTGATCACTGCACAGATAAACCGCTGCAGCAGATTGGCTTTCCGTGTGTCAGGGGTCACCTCAATACACTTGTTCAGCGTGTCAATAATATCGGTTTTCAGCGCTCTGACCGCCGCGCAGTTATACATCCACACACCGTTTTCAAAGTGATGGACCAGACTGCGGTAGTCCAGATTGATGGTGCCGATCATGGCATATTCGTCATCTGCAAGATAGCTCTTGGCATGGATGAAGCCGGGTTTGTATGTTCGTTTCATAAACTCCCCCACGGTAAACGCCCAAAAGCGAGACCGGCGGCCTCGCTTTATAAGCGCAACAGATTATTTCTTTGCGGCATCCACGCGGGCCTGCTCATGGGCGGTTCTTGCCTTGGCTGCGGCGATCTGCGCCTCGCGCTCGGCCTGCATTTTTTCGGATCTCTCGGCCGGACTCATCTGGGCGTCTTCCCAACTCTTCCTGGCATCAGCCTTTGCCCTGGCGAAGGTGCTGCGACCTCTGTTTTCTTCAAAGTTTGCCTTGGACTCTGCCTTGGCGGCCTCAAACTCTGCCTTGGACACTTCGTGCTGTGCCTTCGCGCTTTCCTTCATATCCTTGAATGCCTTCTTGAAAAAATCTCCCATGACAATAATCTCCCTTTATGGTGTTGGATTTGCCGATGCTTAAATATTTGACTTCATTATCTCTTCGGATAAGCGAAGAATTTCGGGGGCAAACTCTGCTTCGGCTTTCTTTTCGATGCGTTTGCATATCGGATAGGCAGGGGCCATAATGATACAGCCCAACACACAGAACACAGCTGCAAGCCAATCCGCACCCGCAAGTGCATCAAGGCCGAAGCACATTCCGACACCGAACACAAGGGCGCCCACGGTGCCGACGCAAAGGCTTTCGATCACGCCCGCTCCCTGCACCTTGCGGTCAAGTTTTTTGAGTCGTTCGAATTTGCTTTCCTCCCGGGGCAGGTACTTTTGACGTATGCTCAGCACCTCCTGGTTTTCCGGTGCGCTGTATGTGTAAGAAAAGGTGTTTTTCTCCTCCAAGGATTGCTCACTCCTTGTCCTTGCCTGCAAGTCTTGCCTTTGCATCCTCGACAGATTCGCCGTCTCTGGCAAACAGTACCTCCACGCACTTATCTACCACCTTGCCGAAGCCTTCCACGACGCCGTCCTCGATCTTCTTATACCCGTTCACTACGCCGTCTTCGATCTTCTTATACCCGGTCACAACACCCTGCTCGATCTTCTTGTACCCGGTGACGGTTTCGTCTGCGACTACCTGGACGGTCTCGGCAATAACCTCTGCGCTGACATCGGACATATCGTGCTCACGGGCCTTCATTTCAAGTTCTTTGTTATTCATAATTGGAATCTCCTTTGCTTTCAAACTATGGCTGTATTCTAAGCCGCAGGAATTTCCGAAATGCTTAAAAATTGTTTAAGAAGTATTAATTTGTTTTTTTGTTTGGCTTTTTTATAAGCCGTGCAGAAAAGGTTTTGCCTTTCAGCCGCGGTGTTTATGTACTTGAGATAAAAGAAAAAGGCCCTCTTCGGTAAAGAGGACCGGATTTTCCACAGAAAAACACTTTCGCTGCTTGAAAGTGTCATGGCGGCGTACACACTTTAAAAGACTTAAAATAGCAAACGAAATAGATATGATATGGTCAATGTGGGCGTGTGTCAGAAAGACCGATTCAATAGTATTGGCCGGTACCGGAATTGAAACATTTTCAAAAACATCGATGCCCTGCTCCATACCGCAGTCCACCAGGTACTTCTTACCGCAGACTTCCAAAAGTGTACAGCTTCCGGTTACCTCATGGGTTGCACCGATAAATTGGATTTTCATAGAGGTTCACCCCTTTCATATTTTTTATATCAAAACACAGATAACTTTTGAAGATAAAGTGTAAATAATCAACGGACCACCTCAAACCCAAGGTGGTCCGTGTAACTTTCCTTATTCCACCTTCAGCATCCGGTATCCGATGCCGATATGGGTTTGGATATACTGGGTCTGAGCATCCTTTTCCAGCTTTTTACGCAAGGTTGCCATGTGCACACGCAAAGATGCCATATCACTTTCCCAGGCGCTGCCCCAGATCTTATTGGTCAAATAGGTGTGGGTCAGCACTTTGCCTGCATCCTTTGCCAGCAGACACAGAAGCTTATACTCTGTGGGTGTCAGCTTCAGCTCCTCACCATTTAGGGAAGCACAGCCAGCGGCATAATCCACCGTCAATTTACCGTTGTGGAACACAGCATCACCGGGCTTGCTCTCAATTGATGCAATTCGGCGTTGAGCGACGCGAAGACGAGCCAGAAGTTCCGTAACTGAAAAAGGCTTTGTCAGGTAATCGTCAGCGCCCGCATCCAGTGCGGCGACCTTATCCCCATCCTCGCTCCGGGCAGAAATCACGATAATGGGCATCTGGGACCAGGAACGGATGCGTTTAATGATCTCCACACCGTCCAGATCCGGCAATCCCAGATCCAGAAACACAATATCCGGCTGCTGGGTGGTAGCTGCTGCAATGGCAGATTCACCGTTGGCTGCAGTTATGTAGGTATAGTTATTCGATTTTAAGGTGGTAGTGATCAGGTTGCGGACAGTTGAATCGTCCTCCACCACTAGGATCTTTGGATTATTCATGGACTTCCACCTCCCCGGATGGAATGGTAAATGTAAAGATCGTACCCACAGGCTGATTGTCGGATACAGTGATCTCGCCGCCGTGGGCAGTGATAATAGACTTACAAAGGCTGAGTCCCAGACCCAGGCTTCTGCGGCAGTCGGCAATGGGATTGCTGCCGCTGTAGAACATCCGGAATACCTTTTCCTTTTCGCTGTCCGGAATACCGGCACCGTTATCAGCAACGGAGATCTCGGTGTGTTGCGCGTTCTGCTTTGC
>JAZUPH010000071.1:0-10318 GCA_045605145.1 Oscillospiraceae bacterium
GGCCGCGCCCCTGATGTTGGCGTTGACGCCGGTATGGACACCCCGTTCAAAGCCGCACTGACCACAGTATCAAAAGAGTACGGAATGGCAGTAAATTATTACAGCCGTCTTAAACGCGACCCAAGCACAGGTACAGTAACACGCGGCCCCGTGGATCCTAAATGGGCTGACAGAAAAATATTTGTTGCTGACCACAAAAACTTGGGCAACACTCACTCAACAAACACACTGCTCGACATTTGGAACACATATGATTGCGTTGGCTGGCTGCTCAATGACACGCAGAAGCTGTTTGAGTTGCCGGATGGATCAGCATTGATGCACGGCTTCCACCCCGGTTATGTGGATTACTATGTGGCGCGTCAGGGCGATTACGGCCCTATTGCACACAAGGTAACCCTTACACGTGCATACGACGTGGAAGCACTTTGCTCAAAGCGCCTCCACGACTGGATAAAAGATAACAATATTGAGCTATGTAATCTTCGTGACGCCCTGTACGGGACACAGGAATATCAAAACCATCTTAAGCACATCGGCAGCGACCTGTGTGTGTTGTAATACAGGCTGATAAAAAAAGCAGTACCCCACCCCATTGTCTGCATTGCAGGCATCGGGGTGGGGGGGTTCGTCATTTTTACTATACAGGGAAACTCACGGATAATTGACCACGCCCACAAACAGTATCTCACCGTCGATGCCCCGCAGGACAAAGATAAAGGGTCGGTCGAGGACAAAATCCACCTCATCTGCAGGCGGCGCCGTTCCGCCGTCACGCATAAGGACGGTGTAGGCCGCGGCCTCAACCCCCTCTTCATCGATCATTACACGGGCGGCATGGCGCGCAACGGAAAGGAAGCCGCCGTCATCAATCGGTATGATGGGTGAGAAATCAGCCGCAACTGGGTCAAACACATCGGTCACGCCCAATGCACGCAGGATGCCTGTGAGGTCAGTGTCAGATGCCACATCGAATCTTGGCACAGCCATGTTGATGGTAACATACTTGCTGTTTTCCCAGTCGCCCGCTGAAAGGATGAAGTCCATGCACTCACCATCGGTCAGAAGTTCGTCAACACTCACGCCTTCATCAGGCAGGATGAACCACATACTACCGCCGCTGTTGTCGAAGTACCTGCAGGCGGCAGAGAACCCTTCTCCCCAGTAATAGCTGCCGTGTGAGGTCTGGTGCATAAAATCAGCAGCTACATCCCCCTTCGGGGTGTGAAAAATCCCCTCGGTGGTCTTTGACTCCTGGAAGGCCGTGCTCCAGCGGGCATTATAGTACACGGTGGAGGCAAGGGCGAACACTGTTGCAGGGTCAAATTCAAGACTCTGCACCGAATCCTCAAGCAGGCCGCGGGTCTCGTCATTGAGCCATTTGTGTAACCTGTCTGTATACTCTGCACTGCCCATTTGGCCGCTGAAGGACGAAGCATAATACTCTTCCGCCAGAACATCAAGGGCGGCACTGTTATATCCGATGTCCTCATCCAGCCAGACTGAGTTGGCAAGGATGCTGGTCGTTGCTCCGTCATCACTGTAATTGGCGTTCCACAGGCTTTTGGCAACAAGGCGCACCTGATCAATATCATCAAGACCCAAAAGGTCGAGAATCTGCTGGCGGCTTTCGCCGTCCGTCGTCTCCGCCAGCATACACAGGGCGAGATACACATTGACAGGCGAGTACACCCGGTTCCCATCATCCTCGCCGGTGAGCATAAGGCTCATAGTGTCGGCGTAAAAACCGTTAAGGCTGCCCCTGTACTCCTGGGCAAGCCGAAGCCGCTCGCCCCGTTCGTCAGACCAGTCCTCATATCGGCGAAAATAGGTCTCATAATCAATGTCCCCGCCGGCGACTACATAGTCGCTCTCATCCGGGAAGGGTATCACCTCGGGGTAGGAAACCAGCCGTATCGCATAGTCGCCGCCGCTCAGCTGAGTATCTGTCGAGTCAGCGCCGCCGGAAGAGCTGCCTGTGGTACTGCCGCTGCTCATTTCGCTGCCGCCTAATGTTATGTTAGCCGGATCATTGGATCCCCGCCCGATAGCAAAGGTCAGCAAGCCCACGACAAGGCAGACACAGGCCGCAAAAGCGACTCTGCGCAGGATATAGCCGGCAAAGGTCGTTGTACGCTCCCGTGGCTTGCTGTCCGCTGCGCCTTCGCCACGGCGTAGCTTGTCCGCGCTTTCGATATAACTGTCATCCACGCCGCCGATGGCGTCACTGAGTTCTTCAGGTTTCATGGCTCAAATCCCTCCTGTTCCAAGTGCCGGCGCAGCCCCTGCCGCGTGCGGTGCAGCAGGCTCTTTACTGCGGATTCTGTCATTTGGCAATAGTCCGCGATCTCCGACAGCGGATCCATGAAATAGTAACGGCAGATAAACACATCCCGGGTGCGCTTATCAAGCGCCTTCAGATACGCACCGACGGCGGCAGCAAGGGCGCTCTGCTCAGCCGAAAGCTGCGGGTCATCATCACCGGAAACGCAGTCGCCCAATTCCTCAAGGCTGAGCGCATACTGCGACCCGGCCCGTTTTTTGCTTGAGCGGCGGCGAAAAATATCTATTGCCACCCCGCGGGTAATACGACCCAGATACAGCTTGAGCACATCAGGTCTGTTGGGCGGCATGGAGTTCCATGCCCTCAGATATGTATCATTCACACTCTCTTCGCTGTCGCGCAGGTCTTTGAGAATATTATCGGCGATCTTCATAAGATAGCTGCCGTACTTCTCATGGCTCTCGCTGATGGCTCTCTCATCCCGCCGCCAGTACAGCGCGACAATTTCTTTGTCTTCCATGGCTGACCTCCTCTCTATTGGCGCCTCATTAAATAAGACGCAGAAAGTTAGCTGAGGTTGCGAAAATTATATCATATTTTTGTAGAGTTACCCAAATATGTAAGCGGCACACCGGGTGCCGACTATCTTTACTTGGCGCACTGGCGGCCGGTGTGATCCATATAATACTCACCCTCAAGCAGTAGCTCCTGCACCTTTACGGGTTCGTAGCCGTTGTCCTCAAGCCAGTCAAGGATCATGGGCAGTGCCTCGGGCGTATGCTTTGCGGCGTTGTGGAAAAGAATAATACTGCCAGGCTGCACCTTCGCCGTTACGCGCTCAACGATCTGGGACGCGCTCAGATCTTTCCAGTCCAGTGAATCCACATCCCACTGGATGGTCTTCATGCCAATACTGTCCACCGTTTCAACAACGGCGTCGTTATAATCGCCGAAGGGAGGGCGGAACAGATTTGGGCGCACGCCGGTGACGGACTCGATCTTATCGTTGCACTTGTTAAGTTCGGCAATGAGTCCGTCACGGCTAAGTTTTGTGCTTTCCGGATGGGTATCGGAGTGGTTCATTACATCGTGACCGGCGTCGAAAAGCTGTTTGACCGACTCGGGATACTTATCCACCCACTCGCCGACCACAAAAAACGTCGCCTTGGCGCCATGTTCTGCCAGAATATCGATAAGCTGCTGTGTGTCCTCATTGCCCCAGGCGGCATCAAAGGTGAGCGCAACCTTTTTATCCGGACGCTCAACGCAGTAGATCGGCAGCTTTTTCTTCGCCGCCGCAGCATGGACGCCCACGCAGCAGGTCGCCATAGCAAATACAAGTATCAGTGATGTGAGGATATATCGTCTTTGTTTATTATACATGGTAAAACCCCCTTTTCCATACCATTGTCTGTGGAAAAGGGGGTTTTATTATCGGTAATTTTTTCAGACGATCTTTTCGCCCAACTTGCGCCCGCCGATGATGTGGAAATGCAGGTGCTTCACGGTCTGGCCGGCGTCATCCCCGCAGTTGGAGATAACACGGTAGCCGCCCTCAAGACCCTCAGCCTTGGCGATGGCAGGGATGGCTGCGAGACACTTTGCCGCAAGGTGCGCGTTGTGCTCATTCACCTCATCCATGGAGGCGATATGCTCTTTGGGCACCACCAGCACATGGACAGGAGCCTGGGGCGCGATGTCGCGGAAGGCGTAGACGCCCTCGCCGTCATAGACGCAGGCAGAGGGTATCTGGCCGGCAATTATTTTACAAAACAGACAATCGGACATTTTTGTTCCTCCTATCACACCAGCTTGTCGGAAACAAACTGCTCAATGGACTCCAGTGCGTCGCCCAGCATACCCACGTCGCGTCCGCCACCCATGGCGGTATCGGGCTTGCCGCCGCCGCTGCCGCCACACATACGGGCAACATGCTTGATGATGTCACCTGCACGGATGCCGGCCTTAACAGCGTTCTTGCCGCAGCAGGCAAGGAAGGTGATCTTCCCGTCGTTGACACTGGCAAGAACCGCAACGGCGTTGTCATCATTGCGGATGGTGTCGCCCATGGTGCGCAGCTTGTCAACAGTGGCCTCACGCACGGCGGAGGCGATGACCTTGAAGCCCTTAACATCCTTGCCGGAGGAAACGATACGGTCGGCCTCAGCTGCGGCCTCGCGGGCCTTCATGATCTCAAGCTGTCTTCTCAGCTCACGGATCTCATTGGTCTGTGCCTCAACCTTGGAAACCACCTCGCCAACGCTGTTGAGCTTCATGATTGCGGCCACATGGCTCAGTTCTTCGCGGCTCTTGCGCAGGGCGTTGATAGTGCCCTCACCGGTGACGGCCTCAATACGGCGCACGCCGGAGGCTACGGAGCTTTCGGAGATGATGGTGAAGATACCGGCCTTGGCGGTATTGTCCAGATGGGTGCCGCCGCAGAACTCGATGCTGTCGCCCATGGTGACAACGCGGACCTCATCGCCGTACTTTTCACCGAACAGGCTCATTGCGCCCTTTTTGCGGGCCTCTTCAATGGGAAGAACCTCAGTGATGACGGGCTGGCCTGCCAGCATCTCTTCGTTGACAATGTCCTCAACCTCTCTGAGCTGATCGGCGGTGACGGCCTCAAAATGGGTCAGGTCAAAGCGCAGGCGGTCGGGCTCAACAAGGGAGCCGGCCTGATGCACATGGTCACCCAGAACGGTGCGCAGAGCCTTCTGCAGGATGTGGGTGGCAGAGTGGGCGCGGCAGATGGCGGCGCGGCGCTCTTCATCGACGGAGGCGGTGACCTCGTCATCAACATGCAGCTCACCCTGCTCCATAACGCCGTGGTGCAGGTATTTGCCGCCCTTGTTCTTCTGAACATTGGTCACGCGGAACACTGCATCGTCAGTAACGATAAGGCCGCTATCGGCGGACTGGCCGCCCATCTCGGCATAGAAGGGGGTGGTGTCAAGGACGATGACGCCCTCTTTGCCCTCGTGAAGGATAGAGCAAACCTCACCGTCACCAACCATGGCAAGAATCATTGCCTCGCTGTCCAGCTCATCATAGCCGGTGAAGGGGGTGACGCCGGGCTCAAGACCCAGGTCAATGCCGGTCCATGCCAGCTCACCAAGGGCTGCGCGGGCCTCACGGGCGCGGACACGCTGCTCTTCCATGGCGGCCTTGAACTCAGCTTCGTCATAGCTCATGCCCTGCTCGGCGAGGATCTCGCGGGTCAGATCCGGTGGGAAGCCGTAGGTGTCATAAAGACGGAAGGCATCGCTGCCCTTGAGAACAGTCTCACCGGAGGCCTTCATGCCCTCGATAAGGTTGTTCAGCATGCCGATGCCGGCATCGATGGTGCGGCTGAAGTTGTCTTCCTCAATCTTGATGACGCGGGTGACATACTCTTCACGGGCAGCCACCTCGGGATAAGCACCCTTGTTCTCGTTGACAACGGTGGAAACTATCTCATGCAGGAAAGCCTTGTTCATGCCAAGCAGTCTGCCGTGGCGGGCAGCGCGGCGGATAAGGCGGCGCAGAACGTAGCCGCGGCCCTCGTTGCTGGGCTGGACGCCGTCGGTGATCATCATGACGGAGGCGCGGATGTGGTCGGTGATGACGCGCAGGGAGACATCCTTCTCCGTGCTCTGGCCGTAGGTTGCGCCGGTCAGCTCGGAGACCTTGTTGGTGATGTTCATGACAGTGTCAACATCAAACAGGGAGTTTACGCCCTGGCAGACAACGGCCAGTCGCGCAAGACCCATGCCGGTGTCGATGTTCTTCTGCTCAAGCTCGGTATAATTGTCGTTGCCGTCATTGTTGAACTGGCTGAAAACCACGTTCCAGACCTCGATGAAACGGTCACAGTCGCAGCCCACCTTACAGTCAGGCTTGCCGCAGCCATGCTCGGGACCGCGGTCAAAATAGATCTCGCTGCAGGGGCCGCAGGGTCCGGGGCCATGCTCCCAGAAGTTGTCAGCCTTGCCGAAGCGGGTTATACGCTCAGGAGCGACGCCCACGTCTTTTGTCCAGATCTCGAAGGCCTCTTCATCGTCAAGATAGATGGAGGGGTACAGCAAATCCTCGGGGATGCCAACGACCTTGGTGAGGAACTCCCAGGCGAAGGGAATGGCTTCTTTCTTGAAATAATCGCCGAAGGAGAAGTTGCCCAGCATCTCAAAATAAGTGCCGTGGCGATCGGTCTTGCCGATGTTCTCAATGTCGCCGGTGCGGATGCAGCGCTGGCAGGTGGTCACGCGGGTGCGGGGCGGTGTCTGCTCGCCAGTGAACCAGGGCTTCATGGGCGCCATGCCGCTGTTGATGAGCAGCAGGGACGGGTCATTCTGGGGAATGAGCGAAAAGCTGTTAAGGCGCAGATGCTGCTTGCTTTCAAAGTAAGACAGGAACATCTCACGCAGTTGGTTAAGTCCGTATTTTTCCATTGTATTCTATATCCTCCTATGGAATAGTGCGCTAAAGTATAAATAAAAGGCCCCGCCCCAAACAGGGGCGAAGCCTTAACTTCACGGTACCACCCTGATTACCCCAATAAAACAGGGTATCTCAATCGCCTTTAACGCAGGCTTACGTTCCGGTCATCCCGGAAGGCTCAGAAGCGGCTGCCGCACGGGGTATCGAGGGGCTCACACCATCCCCCTCTCTCTTGGGACCCTTCCGGACGGCTGACTTCGTCAGCGCCATTTGACACCATTGCATTGTACCACTTTTTTGGCCTTTGTCAATGGTTTTTGCGGCAAATAAGAAACTTATATGCCGCGAATCGTGGCGATTATGCCCGAATCATTTCCTCATGAGGGACAGCAGGCAGTCGGGCATGGTCTCGTTATCCAGATCGCTCATCTCTCGGACACTTAGGCTCTGCAGACGGGAATCGGATATGCCGAAGAAGCGATATGATTCCGGATCCACGCCTTCATCCCATGTGGCGTCAAATATGTAATAGCGCCCATCAATGCAGGCCTTGTTCCACATATGGCCGCCGTTGACCCGGTCGCCGCCTACATAGCCGATGATATTTATACATTCCACGCCCGCCATGTTGCACAGGTAATAGAATGCCATGGCATAACCCGCGCAGACTGTATTGTTGAGGATCAGCGCGTCATAGGCAAGATTCCAATCCTCGCCACCGTAATAATCGTTATCGTCATAACGCACATTTTCAGTAAGCCATGAATAGAAGAAGAACACCTTGTCGTAATCCGTGGCATCCTCCGGCAGCATGGCGATCAGCTCAGCCGCCTTGTCAAGGGACTGGCGATACTTTGCAAGGCTGTCATTGAGCTCCATTCCGGAGAAGGACAGCAGATTATAGTACAGCTCCTGTCCGTATTCATTGGTCTTGCGGGCAGAGGTATAGACGGAGAAGAAAGCACTGTTGAGATTGTAGCAGCGCTGGATTATGTCCTGAACACTCATTATCCACTTATCATCGTTCTCATAAGACGGCCACACAAAGCGGGTGTATCCGTTGTACATGGCGTAGTCCATGGCGCGGAACAGGGTGTCAAAGGAGTCGTCCACAAACTGATCGTAGTAGTGAGTGCGGGGCAACATCTCAATGGCATCGGTAGCTGCAATCAGCTCATCAAATGTGACGGTCACGATCGGCTCATCCGGGTTGGAGGGGTTGTAGAAAGCCACCACATCCGGGTTGGTGTAGCCCATGGGCAGATGGGAATTGCGGAACACGCTCGCCCACAAGACCTCCATATTGACCGGCTCGGGTGCAGGCTCCGGCTCGGGTTCCGGTTCGGGTTCCGGCTCAGGTTCGGGTTCTGCCTCGGCTGATGCATCGGGCTGCAATTCGGCATCAGTATCAGATTCCTGCGCCTCATCTGTCTGCGGTGTATTCTCGGTCTGCGTGACATCAGTTTGAGTGTCGGTCACCTCAGTTTCGGCAACTTCATCTTTGCTCTCAGTGACGGCAGTTCCCTCTGCCGCATTGCCGCAGGCGGACAGCAGCATTATAAGAGCAAGGAAAGCTGCACAGATTCTAATTCTTCGGGGCATCGTATGTACCTCCTTTATTGATTGCGCGCCCATGGCGCGCAGTTTCATTCTTCTGATTTGATTTTACTATATTTCGCCGCTTTGTCAATGCTTGTGCAAGTGCGTCCCGTTTTGGGATATAGAATAGAAAGGCAATTGACTTAGTGCAAAAAAACATATATTCTTAGTTTATACGGCAGGATCGGCATTTTGTATCGCACATGGGAGATATGGCTTATGTCCAAGGACATCAGCACTCTTTGTTCCCGCTTTGAAGAATTGTTCTCTCTGTCACCCACGGTGTATGCCTCCGCCCCCGGGCGGACGGTGCTGGGCGGCAACCACACCGACCACCAGCATGGCAGGGCACTGGCCGCGGCGGTGGATCTGAGGGCGCAGTGCGTTGCAGCGCCTAACGGCGGCAGAGAGATTTGCGTCTGGTCGGAGGGGCACAAGCCCTGCGTACTGAACGCCGACGAGCTTGCACCACGGGAAGAAGAGCGGGATCATAGTGTATCGCTGGTAAGGGGTATCGCCGCGCAGCTGAACGCCCGCGGTATAGAGGTCGGCGGTTTTTACGCATACACTACCAATGCCATTCCCAGCGGTGGGGGGCTGTCCTCCTCCGCGGCTTTTGAAGTGATGATAGCCGCCGTGATGAGTGAGCTCTTCGGCGGCGGTATGCTGGATGCGCCGGAACTGGCCCTTATCGGCAAGCGTGCGGAAAACATCTACTACGGCAAACCCTGCGGTCTTATGGATCAGACCGCGTGCGCCATTGGCGGTGCGGTTGCCATTGATTTTGCCATCCCGGAGATGCCGGAGGTAACGAGACTTGACTTCTCCCCTGCCGCCCACGGATACGCACTGGTCATCGCCCACTGCGGCGCAGGGCACGCCGATCTCACCGACGACTACGCCTCCATTCCCCGCGAAATGGCGGCGGTCGCCCGATACATGGGCGCAGAAGTGTTGCACGAAGTTGAGGAAGATGTGTTTTACGCGGCTCTGCCTGATCTGCGCAAAGCGTTGGGTGACCGCGCCGTGCTGCGGGCAATGCATTATTTTGAGGAAGATAAACGCGCCGCACTGGAGACAGAGGCACTGGTGCGGGACGATTTTGACGAGTTTTTGCGCCTGGTCAATGCAAGCGGCCGCTCCAGCTGGATGTATCTGCAGAACATTTGTCCCGCCGGCGCAATAACAGAGCAGCCAATGGCGCTGACCCTCGCGCTTTGCGACCGGCTGCTTAACGGACGCGGCGCCTTCCGTGTACACGGCGGCGGCTTTGCGGGGACGGTGCAGGCCTATGTCCCGACGGATATGCTGGAAGACTTCAGGACGCGGCTGGAAGCGCTCAACGGCCCAGGAAGCTGCAGGGTGATGCAGGCTGGTGTCCGGGGCTGTTTTGTGGAAAAAATATGAAAATACAATAAGTTATTACAAATTAAACATTGCAAAAACTATCAGCGCAAAGCAAGCGCTGATAGTTTTTTGATGGTGTTACATAATCTGTTGTCCGGGGCCGCAGTATATCGGAAGCTGTACAGGCAACAATACAACTGCGTCAAAGACGTAATACGGACGAGGTGATGGAAACTATGACACCCAAAGAACTGCTTTATATTGAAGATGGGCTGGGACACACCAAATTTATGCAGACTCAGTCACAGAACGCAGCGAACACCCTGCAGGACGGTGTGCTGAAAAACAGAGCCCAGCAGCTGGCCGATGCAAACAAGAAGCTGTTTGACCGCTTCTACAATCTGGTTTAAGGAGGGCTTCACAATGGACGACAGAAATACTATGGAGAATCTGCTCCAGACCACCAAAGGCGCCTGCGACTTCTATCTGCACGCCGCTATAGAGGCCTCCACTCCTCAGGTGCGCGGTGCCTTCTGCTGCGCCCTCAACGACACGCTGGCAATTCAGGACAGCATCTATAACGACATGGCCGCCCGCGGCTGGTACACCACAGAGCAGGCCGAGTCCGCTAAGGTGCAGCAGCTCAAGCAGAAATACTGCTGCTGA